>JAFNZX010000312.1 GCA_017382615.1 Clostridia bacterium
GATACCGGGGACTGTCCCCTGTGTCGTGTCCGCAGGACATGATACTGCGGGACTGTCCCCAGTGTCGTGCGCATCGGGCATATATCGGCGCAAACTAATACAGAGCCTTCCCCGCCGGGGAAGGGGGACCGCGAAGCGGTGGATGAGGTTTACCGCGCGGACGCTCTTTCACGGGGGCGGTTGGGATGTTATGTGAGAAAATCCTCTCCGTTCTTTTTGGCACCGCGGGCGCAAAAAGAACCAAAAACGCCGTTGGAAAAATTTCGCCTCTGCGGAGGCGACAAGGGCTCTGCCCTTGACCTGCGAGCTTTTGAAAAAGCTCGATCAAAACTTTTCAAATGGAGTTGTCCGTAGGTGGCGGTGCCCTCTTGACTGTTTGTCTTTTTCATGCTATAATTATCATGAAATATTATGCAAACTTTGCTAAAGGATAGATTTTTATGAAGCTTTCTACGCAAACCGTTGTCATCGGTGCGGGACATGCAGGTGTGGAAGCTGCCCTCGCCTCTGCGCGCATGGGTGTGGACACCGTTCTCTTTACCCTCTCGCTCGATGCCGTTGCCAATATGCCCTGCAACCCCTCTATCGGTGGCACTGCCAAGGGACATTTGGTCTATGAAATTGACGCTCTTGGCGGTGAAATGGGCCGCGCTGCCGACAAGGTCACGCTGCAATCCCGCACGCTCAATCTCGGCAAGGGTGCTGCCGTGTACTCCAAGCGCATTCAAGCCGATCGCCGCAAATATCAGAATATCATGAAGCACACCATTGAGCTGACGCAAAATCTGCGCCTCATCCAAGCCGAAATCGTGGAAATCCTGACCGACAACGACCCCACGCGCCCCCAAATTACGGGTGTTCGCACGCATCTTGGAGAGACTTGGGAGTGCTCGGCGGTCATTATTGCCACCGGCACGCACTTGGGCGGTCGCATTTTCGTGGGTGACGTCAACTACGCAGCAGGCCCCGACGGCATGCTGCCCGCAAATGCGCTGACCAATTCTTTGCTCTCACTGGGCGTCAAAATGATGCGCTTTAAGACCGGAACCCCCGCCCGCGTCAAGCGTTCCTCCATCGATTTTTCCGTACTGGAGGTACAGCCGGGTGAGCAATGTCCTCTGCCATACAGCCAAGACAATGTGGAACAATTGTTCTATGATAAGCAGCAAATTCCTTGCCATATCGTCTACACCAACGAGAAAACACACGAGGTCATTCTCTCCAATATCAAGCGTTCTGCCCTGTATTCCGGTCAAATTCACGGTACGGGCCCCCGCTACTGCCCCTCGATTGAGGACAAGCTCGTGCGTTTTGCCGACAAACCGCGCCATCAGCTCTTTGTAGAGCCCATGGGCGAGGACAACGAGGAAATGTACGTGCAAGGCTTTTCGACATCACTGCCGCCCGACGTCCAATACCAAATGCTGCGCACGCTGGACGGCTTTGAGAACGCCGAGATCATGCGCTACGCCTACGCCATTGAATACGACTGTGCAGACCCCTTGCAAATGCTTGCCACACTGGAATTCAAAGCGATTGACGGTCTTTACGGTGCAGGACAATTCAACGGCACTTCCGGTTACGAGGAAGCAGCCGCGCAGGGGCTTGTTGCCGGTATCAACGCCGCGCGCCGCGCCAAGGGTCAGGAGCCTGTCATTCTGACACGCTCGCAATCCTATATCGGTACGTTGATCGACGATTTAGTGACAAAGGGCACGCACGAGCCTTACCGCATGATGACCTCTCGCTCGGAATACAGACTACTTTTACGCCAAGACAATGCGGATTTGCGTCTGACTCCCATCGGCTACGAATGCGGTCTGATCTCAGATGATCGCTACAACATGCTGCAAAGCAAGATAGAATCCGTAGAAAATGAGAAAAATCGCCTTGAAACCACGCATATTTCCATGCAAAGAGCCAACGATTTTCTTGCTTTGCACGCGCTGCCGCCCATCAAATCCGGCTGCTCATTGGCAGATCTTTTACGTCGTCCCGAGCTGACGTATGCCGATCTTGCCCCCGTGGACGATGCGCGCCCCGAGCTTAGCCGTCGCGTGCTGGAGACCGTAGAGATTGACGTGAAATATGAGGGATATATCAAACGCGCGTTTGCCGAGGCGCAAAGACAGCAAAAATTAGAGGACAAACACCTCTCGCCCGACATAGATTACACACAGATTCGCGGATTGCGTCTTGAGGCAGCGCAAAAGCTGAACGCCGTCAAGCCCCTGACCATTGGGCAGGCATCACGCATCAGCGGTGTCAATCCCGCAGACGTTTCCGTATTACTGATCTGGCTGGGTATTAAATAAAGGAGGCTTTATGCAAGAGTTTTATACGCTTTTTGCGCAGGTTTTTACGCAAAACGGCTTACAATCCCATATCAACGAGCAAAACGCAGCCACTTTTGAAAGGCTTTGCAGCCACATATTGCAAGTAAACAAGGTACACAACCTCACTGCCATTCGCGACGTGCCCGGTGTTGTAACAAAGCATTTTGCAGATTCACTGACAGTCGCCGCACACGTGCCGCAAAATGCCGGCGTGATTGACGTTGGTACAGGCGGCGGATTTCCTACGCTGCCGCTTGCCGTTGCAAGACCGGATTTGCACATTACCGCCATTGATTCCACAGCCAAAAAAATTGCACACGTACAAAGCACCGCGCAACAGTTTGGT
This sequence comes from Clostridia bacterium, assembly GCA_017382615.1. Lineage (GTDB taxonomy): Bacteria > Bacillota > Clostridia > Oscillospirales > CAG-272 > SVQP01. The sequence goes on from JAFNZX010000312.1 coordinate 2,683, forward strand.
TTATCCAACGTCAAAGCAATTGCTTGCCGCGCCGAGGAGCTTGCGCAAACAGACGCACGCGAAAGCTTTGACGTAGCAACCGCACGCGCAGTTTCCGAGCTCCGTATTCTTTGTGAGATCACCTTGCCCTTTGTCAAGGTTGGAGGCAAGCTGCTTGCCATGAAAGGCGCATCCGGAGATAAGGAATTGGCTGATGCTACGCAAGCCATTGCGAAACTTGGGGGCAAGCTTGCCAAGGTGCACAAATTCACACTCAAGGATGCTGACGGGAACGAAGAGGAGCGTTGCATCATTGAAATCCAAAAAATTTCTCCTACACCAAATAATTTTCCGCGCCAATATGCGCAGATATTGAAAAAACCGCTGTAAATCAGCGGTTTTTTCAGTTATTATCAAACAAGTCGCGACTTTCATCCGTATAATATGTTGCATTACTCGCATAAGCACTCATCCCCGACCAAACCTGCAACAACATTTTTCATCACAAATTTTTGCTATAATGCCGGCAAAAGTGTTAAGGAGATTATTTATGTTTGATACCCGGAAAGAACAGCAGTTGTTTTCCTATCTTTTGGAAAAATCGCTCGATATGTTTGAGCAAGCAAGGGTGATGGAATGCTTATGCAAGGAGTTTTCCTTTACGCAGGCCTCACTTGCTGCAAAGCTAAAGGTCAGCCAATCCTACGTGGGAAACAAGCTAAGACTTTTACAATACTCAGAGCAAGAACGGGCGTTTATCAAGCAGCACGGCTTATCCGAACGGCACGCACGTGCAGTGTTAAAGCTGCCATCCCATAACAGAGCAAGTATATTGACAAGCATAGTCAACATGAATTGTACGGTGCAGCAAACAGAAGAATTAATCGAACAGCACCTTAATTTGCAAACTTCAAGAACCGCCAATACAAACACGCCAATATTGACGAAAGAAAATTTTTTATTGCGCCTGCAATCCCAAGCTATGGAATTACAAAAGCAAGGATATCAAACCACTTGCCTGACAGAATCAGGCGACTCTTGGGCACGAATTACCGTGACCATTGTCGATTCGTGTTTCACGTGAAACATCAAGGTCAATATTTTTTGTTTCACGTGAAACATGATATATAGCTGTCAGAGCGTTTCACGTGAAACATTTTTACTTCTTGTCAGCGTTCCACGTGAAACATTATCGTGCCACTTATGATTGTTTCACGTGAAACATCAAATATTATTGATTCATTTCATAAAAAATATACGCAAAAGTATTGCAATTATTGGCTTTTCGTGATATAATAGGCTCGGATTACAAATCGGAGGTATATAGATAACCATGGCAAAAATTATTTCTTTTTGCAACCAGAAGGGCGGCGTTGGAAAAACCACCTCTGCCGTTAATATTGCTGCTTCGCTTGGCATCCTCGGTTACAAGGTTTTGATGATCGACCTTGACCCCCAGGGGAACGCAACCAGTGGTGCAGGTATCGCAAAAAAATCACTTGAATTGACCATCAATGACGTATTGACGGCAGGCGTTCCGATGCAGGATGCGATCATTGAAACAGAATTTGATAATTTAGACATTATTCCCACCAATATTGCGCTTGCCGGTGCTGAATTTGAACTTTTCCAGCACGAAAACAGCGAATATCGCATGAAAGAGGCATTGCAGCCCGTTCTTGAAGACTACGATTACATCATTATAGACTGCCCTCCTTCTCTTGGCATGCTGACTGTCAATGCAATGGCTGCAAGTGACGGTGTGGTCATCCCCATGCAATGTGAATTTTACGCACTTGAAGGTTTATCTCAGCTGATGATTACGGTAGGCAGAATCAAGTCACACTACAACAATAAGCTGACCGTTACGGGTATTTTGATTACCATGTATAACCAAAGGCTGCTGCTTTCCCAGCAGGTCATGAGTGAGCTTCGCCGCCATTACGCAGATAAGCTGTTGAGTCCCCCTATTTCCAGAAGCGTAAAGGTTTCCGAGGCACCCGGCTTTGGTATGCCTGTATATTATCATGACAAGCGCAACAAGGGTGCGATCGAATATCTCGATTGTGCCAAGGATCTTGCATCCAGAATTTAAGGAGGAACGAAAAATGGCAAGAAAACAAGGTGGTCTTGGCAGAAATTTCTACGAAATTCTGGACGATAATATGCTGGAAACCAAAAAGGATTCCGTAACGAAGCTGCGCGTGGCAGATATTGAGCCCAGACGCGATCAGCCCCGTAAGGATTTTGACCTTGAGCCCCTGCAGGCTTTGGCTGATTCCGTACGTGACTATGGTGTGCTCGTTCCTTTGATCGTGCGTGAAAACCCCGTTGCAGTGGGCACTTACGAGATTATTGCGGGCGAACGCCGCTGGAGAGCTGCCAAAATGGCAGGTATTTCCGAGGTTCCCGTGGTCATTATGGACAGCGACGACATGAAAACCAGCGAAATTGCGCTGATTGAAAACGTACAAAGACAAGATCTCAATCCCGTTGAAGAAGCTTTCGCATATCAGGCTCTGATAGACAGATTTGGTCTGACGCAGGAGGAGGTTGCAAGAAAGGTAGGCAAAAACCGTTCCACCATTACCAACATGCTGCGTCTGCTTGAGCTGCCCGAGGGTGCTTTGGAGCTGCTTAAGAAGGGTGACATCTCGGGTGGTCACGCAAGAGCATTGTTAGGGCTTGACGACGAAGCGCAGATCGTAGATCTTGCGCAAAAAATCGTGGAAAAGGATTATTCCGTGCGTGAAACCGAGAAAATCGTTCGCCTTTTCAAGGCAAATGCCGAAAAGGGTGACGAGCCCGAGGAGCTTGACGAGTCTGATGCACAGCGCAAGGTGTATATGAAGGATCTGGAGCGCCGCGTAATGAGAACCTTAGGCAGAAAGGTGCGTATTGCACGCGTTGCCAAAAAGAAGGTCGTTGAGCTGTCCTACGAGGATGATCAGGACCTGGAAACCATCATTAAAAAGCTCTGCGGTGAAGATTTCTTTACCGACATTTAAACAAAAAATCAAAATAATTGCATAAAATACGGAGAAAACTATCATGATCGATATCAATTATATTAAGAGCAATCCCGAAGAGGTCATCGCAAGACTTGCCAAGAAGGGTAAGGACGCAAAGCAGGAGATTGAGCAAATTCTGGCACTTGACACCGAAAGACGCGCACTCATCGTAGAGGGCGAGGCTCTCAAGGCTGAGCAGAACAAGATTAACAAGCAGATTCCTCAGCTTAAAAAGCAGGGCGTTGACGTTGCCCCCATCTTTGCACAAATGAAGGAAATGGGCGCACGTGTCAAGGAAATTGATGAAAAGAAGAAGGAGATTGAGGTACAGTACCAGGGTCTGCTTCTCTGTCTGCCCAACCTGCCCGATGAGGATCTTTTGCCCGGCGGCAAGGAAAACAACCAGCCTCTGCGCTACTACGGTGAGCCCAGAAAGTTTGATTTTGAGCCCAAGAATCACGTTGATTTGTGCACAGATCTGGGTCTGATCGACTACAAGCGCGGCACTAAGCTCTCCGGCGCAGGATTTTGGATCTATTCCGGTGTTGGCGCGCGCCTTGAGTGGGCACTGCTCAACTATTTCATTGATTTCCACCTCGGCAACGGCTACGAGCTGATGCTGGTTCCTCATATGCTGGGCTACGAGTGCGGACAGACCGCAGGTCAGTTCCCCAAGTTCAAGGACGAGGTATATTGGCTGGAGCAGCAGGATGACGATGAGCGTCGCCGCTTTATGCTGCCCACCGCAGAAACCGCACTGGTTTCTCTGCACCGCGACGAAATTCTGACCGAGGCAGATCTGCCCCGCAAGTACATTTCCTATACTCCTTGCTTCCGTCGCGAGGCAGGCTCTTACCGTGCAGACGAGCGCGGCATGGTACGCGGTCACCAGTTCAACAAGGTCGAAATGGTACAGTACACGTTACCCGAAAAGAGCGACGAGGCGTTTGACGAGCTGGTTGCCAACGCAGAAAACCTTGTCAAGGGTCTGGGCTTCCACTTCAGAACCGTCAAGCTCGCAGCAGAGGACTGCTCTGCATCCATGGCAAGAACCTACGATATTGAGATCAACATTCCTTCCATGAACGGCTACAAGGAGGTTTCCTCGGTATCCAACGCGCGCGACTATCAGGCACGCAGAGGCATGATGCGCGTACGCCGTGCAGACGGTAAGATTGAATACGTACACACCCTCAACGGCTCCGGCCTTGCTACCAGCCGTATTTTCCCCGCACTGGTAGAGCAGAATCAGAATGCAGACGGCTCGGTCAACGTACCCGATTGTCTGCGTAAGTACATTGGTCTTGACGTAATCAAGTAATTGACGTCAAATAGGCAGAACAGGTGTTCTGTTTTGAGCACTTGTTCTGCTCAA
>JAFNZX010000313.1 GCA_017382615.1 Clostridia bacterium
AACTTCTTGCCGGTAACCTCTTCCATCTTTACGATGTACTCGTTAATCTCAGCCTGAATCTCGGGATTGATCTGCTTGCCGTCCTCATAGTACTGGGTGCAAGCCTCGGTGGAAATGGTAAAGCCCTGGGGAACGGGAAGACCGATGTTGGTCATTTCAGCAAGGTTTGCGCCCTTACCGCCCAGCAGCTCACGCATGTTAGCGTTGCCTTCTGTAAACAGGTAGCAATACTTCTTAGCCATGTAGGTAATACCTCCATATAATAAAAATTTTTTATAAACTGCATTTTGGCCGCAGGAAATCATCCCGGAACGGCATGACCCTGCTACGGCATTGTTCATTATACCATAATTCCCGAAAACGGACAAGTTCTTTCAAATATTTATTCCTTTCTATTTTGTAAACTTTTTTTGAACGCGGTCACAATGCACAAAAAACCTTTGACACGGGAGCGAATTTCGTATATAATATGAGATGCAATATAAAACGCACGGCGAGGGAGCTCTTCTCTCGCTTTATGGTCATTGGAATGAAAGGACGCATATGAGCAACATTTTTGATATTTTCAAGAAAATCGAATCGCAGCAGACAAGCACGGGTCCCGTGGAATACCTGATCGTAGGCTTGGGCAATCCCGGGCGCGACTACGAGCTGACGCGCCACAACGCGGGCTTTTTGTGTATAGATTACATTGCCGCCAAATGCGGTGCACAGATCAACAGAGCCAAGTTTTCGGCTTTAGTGGGCGAGGCGACTATTGGAGGCAAGAAGTGCCTGCTTGTCAAGCCGCAGACCTTTATGAATCTTTCGGGCAGAGCGGTTTTGGAGGCATCGGACTTTTACAAGATCCCACCCGAAAAGATTTTGGTACTGTCGGACGACGTCAATCTGGACGTAGGACGCATGCGCCTGCGTGCCAAGGGCTCGGCAGGCGGTCAGAGGGGGCTTGAAAACATTATTCTGCGACTTGGCTCGGAAAACTTCCCCAGACTGCGCATGGGCGTGGGCAAGAAGCCGCACCCCGATTTTGACATGAAGGACTGGGTGCTGTCCGAGTTCAACAAGCAAGAGCAGAAGATGCTGTTCTCCTGCTTTGAAACGGCATACGAGGGCATCGTCAAGCTGCTTGGCGGCAAATTCGAGGACGCCCAAATGCAGTGTAACAGCCACACCTACAAGGAATAACCGCCACCACACGGACGCCCACTCTTGAGAGTTTTCGCGTCGCCTTTTGCAAAAGGCGACCGCCCATCCAAGGGCGCGCAGCCCTTGGTCGCCCGTCGCAACGGGCGAAACCCTTACTCGCTGTTTTTGGTTCTTTTTGCAGCTCCTTGCTCAAAAAGAACGGAAACGATTTTCTCACATAACATTCCAACAGCCCGTTCGTTTTTTACATTGAAGTAATTCTCTCCGTTCTTTTTTGGCTAAGCAGCCGCAAAAAAGAACCAAAAAACGGCGTTGGAGTTGTTTCGCGCCTGCGGGCGCGACCCGGGGCTCTGCCCCAAGACCCCGCCGCCTTTTGAAAAAGGCGGGCGAAAACTTTCATGAGTTGGACTTAACCGAATTGATTACTTAACCGAATTGATTACTTAACCGAATTGATTACTTAACCGAATTGATTACTTAACCAAAGGATTTATTATGAGCTTACTGATCGATGCCGTTCGCCTGGACGGCGAATACGGGCAGCTGCTGGCTGCCGTCAAGCGCGGCTTTCGCGACAAGCCCCTTCCGCTGCTTGCAAACGGGCTTTGCGAGGGTGCTTCCGATGCGTTCATCACTGCCCTTTTGCAGGATACCGCCACCCTCTCCCCCACTCCCCCGCTGATCGTGTGCTCCGAGGAAAAGGAGTGCCTGCGCGTGGTTGACATGCTTGCGCTCTTCGGCATTCACGCCGCCTTTTACCCCGTGCGCGATCTTACCTTTTATAATATTTCTGCCTCGCATGAGTACGAGCACGAGCGCATTCGCGTGCTCTCCGGTATTCTTTCGGGGGCTTTTGACGCGGTCATTACTACCCCCGACGCCATGCTCGGCTATACCATCCCCACAGAACGCCTCTTGGACGCAACCATGACCCTCGATTTTGATACCCGCATTGACCCCGAAGACCTTGCCCACCGCCTGATAGCCGCCGGCTACGCTCGCGTGGACATGGTGGACGGTGCGGGTCAGTTTGCACGCCGCGGCGGCATTGTGGATATCTATCCCCCCATGGGCACGTTCGTGGACGAGGACGGCAAAACGGTAGAGGGCTCCTACCCCTTGCGCATTGAGCTCTTTGACGACGAGATCGACCGTATGGTCTTTTTCGACATTGACTCCCAACGCACCGTTGCCTCCATTTCCTCCGTCACGCTCCCCCCCGCACGCGAAATTCTATGCGACGCCAAGGCAAGAGCTACGCTGGCAAAAGCCGTAAAGGACAAGCTGCGAAATTGCCGCAACGACGATGCGCGCGCAATCCTCTCCGCCGAGCTTGCCGCACTGGGCACCGGCACAGACGATGCCGCTGCAGACCTGCACTTTATAGACAAATACATTTCCTTAATATATCCCGAAAAGCAATCCTTGACCGACTACCTGGATCGCAAGCCGCTGATCCTGATCCGCTCCACCTCCGCCGTACACGACCGCCTCAAGGCTGCCGTGTGGCAGTCGAACCAGAACGTGACCGAGCTTGTGGAATCCGGCACGATTGCAGGCGCTTACGCCGAATATCAAAAGTCGCAGGCAGAATTCGAGCATTTTCTTGACACGGGCGTAACCGTACACGTGGATTCGCTTTCCTACGGTATGTCGGGCAAGCGACTGGGCGGTATTTTCGGCTTCCGCACCCGTCATATGGTGTCCTATGCCGAAAACTTCCAGCTGCTGTGCGAGGATCTGACCGGCTATATGCGCGGAGGCTACCGCACCGCCGTCATGGCAGAAAACGAGACTGCAGCCAACAACCTTGCCGAAATGCTCTCAGAGCACGGCTTTGACGCAGTAGTCGATTCCGCCAAGCACCCGATCTCTGCCGCACAGCTCAGAAAGGACGAGGTCACCATCGTGTGGCGTTCCTTCCTGTTCGGCTACGAGCTCATTACGCCCCGCATTGCCCTGCTCTCCACCAATCCCGACGGCAAGACCGCCACGCTTTCGGTACAAAGCAAGCCCGCGCGCAAAAAAAAGCAGCGCGAGGGCACGGCTGCCATTCTCTCCTATGCAGACCTTTGCGAGGGTGATTACGTGGTGCACGAAACGCACGGTATCGGTATCTACACAGGCATTGAAACCCTGAGCATCTCGGGAGCGAAGCGCGATTATATCGGCATCAAGTACGCAGGTGCTGACAAGCTCTATATCCCCGTAGAAAAGCTGGACATGGTGTCCAAATACATCGGTGCTCGCGCCGAGGACGGCACGGTCAAACTCTCCAAGTTCGGTACGGACAGCTGGCAAAAATCCAAGGCACGCGCCAAAGCGGCAGTCAAGGACATGGCAAAGGAGCTCATCCAGCTCTACGCACAGCGCATGCGCATCAAGGGCCACGCATTCCCGCCAGACGAGGATTTCCAGCGCGACTTTGAAGCCGCCTTTGCCTACAATGAGACCGACAGCCAGCTGGACGCAGCCGAGGACATCAAGCGCGACATGGAAAAGCCCGTGCCTATGGATCGCCTCTTATGCGGCGACGTGGGCTACGGCAAGACGGAGGTTGCC
>JAFNZX010000314.1 GCA_017382615.1 Clostridia bacterium
GAGATAACTCTGTTTTCTTGTACTATTTTGTCTATGAATTTGATTAGTTTTGCAAGAGAATGTCCGTTTTGGTGGATGAGGTGCATCACACGGACGCTCTTTCACATCTTCGCACATGCAAAAGGGGCTGAGTTGACTCAGCCCCTTTTGATTGAAATCAATACGCAATTGTGGTCATCAGTGCGTATTCGGGCTGGGAAACGTCCAGTCTGGATACCTGCGCTACGATGGGCTGGTCACTCTCAACCAGAATTGCATAGGGCTTGTTGCGGGGAATGGGCTGACCGTTGTCGGCAACCATCTTGTCAAGTCTGATGTGGTTGGTGCGGTTGTGCTCGCAAACTGCGTGCAGACCCGTCAAGGGCTCCTGATCTTCAAAGTAAATGGTTAGGTCGATGTGTGCGGGCTTACCCGAAAGATTGAGTACGCAAACAGCCTCGTGGCTGACAAATTCGCCCTTGGTCGTGTCGCTCATATAGCCGTCGGGGATCATCCAAACGTTCTTTCCGTACATGTGATATCTCCTTATGTATCAAAGATTTATACGATCAGTATATCACACGCGCAGGCATTTGTCAAGCCTTATTTACCCGAGTCCTGGCAGGTGACCGATGCTGCGTTGAGGCTATAGTTCATCGATCCAACCGCAATGCGCGACCATGCGTCCTGCGTGCCGCCGTAACGAATGCTTTTGAGCGATTTGCATCCGTAGAACGCCATGTCTTCAATCTTGTTGACGCTTGCGGGGATGCTGACAGAGGAAGAACCCGAGCCGGCAGGGTAGTGCACCAAGGTCTTGGCGTCAGATGTGTAAAGCACGCCGCCAATATCCTTATAGGAATAGTTGCCTGCGCTGACCGTGACGTATACGAGCCCCGTACAACCACCAAAGGCGAGATGTCCGATCTGCGTGATGCTTGCAGGAATCTGTACGACAGTGATTGAGGTGCAGTTGTAGAATGCCTGCGCACCGATTGCCGTTACCTTGTCACCTGTAGGGCTGGTTGCGGGAATGACTACGCAAATGTCACGGCAAGAGCCCATTCCCGTCAGCGTGCAGGTGCCGTTCCCGTTTGAGGTAAAGGTCAGTCCCGTGCTGTCGGTGCTGTTTCCTTGGTTGCCTCCTTGATTGCCCTGATTACCGGGATTGTAATTTTGCCCACCCTGATCGGGAACGTTTACCACGGGCTGCGTCTGCTGCTCGTATCCATTGGGCGGATTTTGGTTGTTTTGGTTGTTCTGATCGTTTGGCGCGTACTGATTGCCGCCGTTGCCTTGATTGTTCGGGTCATTGTACTGATTTCCCGGATTCTGATCATAGCCGCCCTGCAGCATGTTTGTGGTTTGTTCGCTCCCTGCATCGGGAGTCTCTTCCTTGTTTTTGTTGCACGCAGTTGCCGATACCAACAGCAAGCCGATCAGCAAAAACGTCATTGTTTTTGTCCATGTGATTTTCATGGAGCTACCTCCTTTTTCTTGATGTGCTTTGATTATAGCAACCGTTATGCACAATGTCAAAGCATTTCGTGCGACGCACTTCGGCACACAGCCCTCGGCTTTGACCGCACCTGCGCGCCTTTTTCCCTATGTGACGCACTTCGCGCAAAAAAATCGTGCGACATTTTTCGCGTAACCAATATAGGCAGTGCTTGCTTTTTAGAAAAATATTTGCTATAATGAAAAAAAGCTGTTAGAAAAATGCGAAAATGACGTCTTTAAGAGTGAAAGGGTCATTTTGGAAAGGGGGAAACGCTATGGATGACCGACAAATCATTACCATGTATTTTGCAAGGGATGAAATCGCTCTCGCACAAACGCAGCAAAAATACGGCGAGTACGTCATGAGCATTGCGCATAACATTCTCGATAACGTACAGGACGCGCAGGAATGCCTGAATGATACGCTGCTTAAGCTATGGAACTTGATTCCACCCGAAAATCCCAAGGATCTCAAGGCGTATATTGCCAAAATTGTGAGGAATATGGCGATGGATCGCTACCGTGACCGCACGCGCCAAAAGCGTGGCAGCGGACAGGTGTCCGTCGCGCTCTCGGAGATTGAGGATATCTTTCCCGCATCCAATGACGTGCTGTCCGAGGTGGAGCGGCGCGCGTTCGTGGCGTTTTTGAATCAATTTCTGCAAACGCAGCCCGAGAGAGAGCGTAACGTATTCATCCTGCGCTATTTCTACATGGACTCGGTTTCCGAGATCGCAAAAACATACAAGCTCAAGGAGAGCCACGTGCTCGTGATCCTTTCCCGTACAAGACAAAAGCTCAAAAAAGCAATGGAAAAGGAGGGGTATGCAATATGAAAGCAAACGAATTTTTGAATTTGATGGGCGAAATTGACGATGACTTGATCATAAACGCCAAAAATGTATCCACACCCCACCGCAGCCCCGCATGGCGCAAGCTGACCGTCATTGCCGCCGCTGCCTGCCTGCTTGTGGGTATATTGAGCGCGCTTGTGTTGATCGGTATGCAACAAAATGTCGGTGACGAGCTGCCCCAGGACACCGAAGCGGTGATCGAAAGCCCGGAAGAGGATGCTCAACCTGAACAGGGGGAAACTGTCGTTGAAGCTGAAACGCTGGAGGAAACGACTACCCCGACTCCTAACATAGCGATCGGAGCCTTTTTGAAAACCTTCAGTGCATTGCAATATGGTTCCTCAGAGGCTTCGGGGTTAGAAACTGATCATAAGAACAATTATTCTTTCTATAAGCGTGATTATCAGGACGAATTCGTCATTCAATCCCTTAAAGTCAACATGCAAGGATCCGAGCGTGAATTGACATATGAGAAGTCTTCGGAGGGGCCGTTATATCGAGATACCGTTCACAAATACAGTGATGGGGTAAGAGAGCAATGGTTTGATGAAGATATGAAAAAATGTGTGTATTATTATAATCCCTATAGACCGGATGATGTAGATGATTGCTCAAAAGAGCAACAAATGGAAATCGCATATGCATTTTTAGAAAGTCAGGTGGTGAATCCGGAGCAATATCAAATAACCAGAGAAGAATATATTTCTGACACGAAAGGTTTATATATTGATTTTACCAGAATGAATAATGGAATTGCAACATGCGATAAGGTAACGCTAAGAGTAAATAGAGAGGGGGTTATCACACTATTCAAGCTCGAGCACATTAATGAAATGAGCAACGTGCAACCCATCCCTGATGAGATTATACAAAGAGCATATGTTACACTCGATAACGAAGTGCAAAGTATATATCGACTTTTAGCTGAGCAGCAAGACTATGAAATGACCTACGAGGCAGAAATAGATCGGCTTGTCAGATTAGATGACGGACGCTTGGCGTTGGACTGTCATGTCAGTGTAAAAGTGACGCCCAAGGAAGGCGAAACCTTGTCCGAGGGCGCATGGTTCATCATTCCCATCACAGAGCCTACTATATAGACCGAGTAATATTTTCACCCCGCGGCATTGCCGCGGGGATCTTTTAGGCAAAAGCCTTCCCCGCTGGGGAAGGTGGCGGCGTAGCCGACGGATGAGGTTCCCATAAAACCGCTCTGAGCCGTCTTGTTTATCCAACCCATAAGGTGAGGTAACTGCTGTCCAATGCGGCTTTTGTCTTGACAAACTACCAAAAATATGGTATCATTTTTAATCATAGCACAAAGGATGGAACGCGTATGCAGATCGGTAACGTAACAATAGAGAACGGCTTGTTTTTAGCACCCATGGCGGGGGCGACGGACAGGTCTTTTCGTCGCATCTGCCGCCAGCGCGGTGCGGAATTTACCGTCAGCGAAATGGTGTCCGCAAAAGCGCTTTGCTACGAGCAAAAAAGCACCGTGTTTGCAACGCGCTCCAAGAGCGCACCGCTTGCCTGCGTGCTCGCGCGTGAAAATCCCATGGCTGTGCAGCTGTTCGGTCATGAGCCTGAGCTCATGGCTGAGGCGGCGCGCATGATTGAGGCGTGTGATTATATGGGGTGCAAAAGTGAGGTACCGCCCGTGGCGATTGATATCAATATGGGCTGTCCCGTCAATAAGGTCGTGGCAAACGGTGAGGGAAGTGCCTTGATGAAGGATATCCCCTTGGCAGGCAAGATCATCGAGGCTGTCGTGGGTGCTGTCAAGCTGCCCGTCACGGTCAAAATGCGTGCGGGCTGGGATGCAGATCACATCAACGCCGTCGAGCTTGCGCGCGTTGCCGAGGCAGCAGGCGCGAGTGCCTTGTTCGTGCATTGCCGCACGCGCCAGCAGATGTACGCCCCCGGCGTCAATCCCGAGGTGGTGCGACAGGTCAAAGAGAGTGTGCGCATTCCGGTCGTGGGCAACGGCGATATTTATACCCCCGAGGACGCCTTGCGCATGATGCAGACCACCGGCTGCGACGGTGTCATGATCGGTCGCGGTGCGCTGGGAAACCCGTGGATCTTTGCGCAAATCGCCGCACTTTTGCGCGGTGAGCAATACGCGCTGCCTACAATAGAGGAACGCTTTGACACTGCTATAGAGCAGATACACGAAATGGTGCAGCATAAGGGCATGAGAGTTGGCATGGCGGAAGCCAAAAAGCACGCCGCATGGTACGTACGCGACGTGCGCTACGCGGCATTGACCCGCGACCGCATCATGCAAGCCGAGACCCCCGAGGACATCCGCGCCGTCTATGATGAACTGATGTCCATGCAGAAGCAGGCAGAGGCATAATATGGAACAAATATCACTGATTATCATAACTGCCGATACAAGGCTTGGGCAGGTATTGTCCGATGAAGCCGCTTTGCTTGGCGTATCGTCCCTGATCTGCGTTGATGCGCTGGGCGTTTCCCGCGAAGAATGGGAGGGGGCGCAGCTTGCCGTAGTCGATCTTGAAGGAAAGCTTGCGGGCACAATCCCCGAGCACGTACGCGTGCTGGGGCTTTGCCGTGATCCCGAAGCACTCTCGCCGCGTGCGCGCAGACTGGCGCACGTACTCTATCGCAGACCCTTCCGCATGGCAGATTTGCGTGTCGAATTTGCTTCGCTTGGCGGTGTGCTGCAAATACAAGTCCCCACACCCGTGCAGTCGCAGATCACCTCGCTGACGCTGGTGGAAGAAAGCCGCTGCGTGCTCATGGGCAACCGACAAATTTCCTTGACGGATAAGGAATTTGCCGTGCTATCCATGCTTGTACAGAACGGGGAGAAGGGAATATCAAAGCAAGAGCTTTCCGCATTGCTTGATGCGGGAGAAACAAACGAGGGGCAGGTGTATATCTGCCATCTGCGCCGCAAGCTGGAGCATGCCTTTGGCGTGCGTCTGATCAAGACCGTGCGAAATAAGGGCTATGTATACGTGGGTGCTTATTTGTAATGATAAAATTGAAAGGGAGATTGCCGCTATGAAAAAAATCACGGTATTGCTTGTTTTACTGATTTTTATTTTATCCCTGCAGGGTTGTGCAAACGGGATGTCGGAAGAATGCCCGTATTGCGGAGATCTTGCGGGTGGTAACCGCTGGTTTATTGCCAAGGTGACAGACGACCACATGGTTATGCCGCTCTGTATAGATTGCTTTGAAGCAAATGCGGCGGGCGACGCGGGGATCAGTTTGAACGTTGAGGATTACAAGGTCGGTGATATTGTTCGTATCACCTACGGCGGATATATCATGGAATCCTATCCCGTGCAGATTTCCCCCATCTCGGTGGAACGCGCGGACATTGACCAATAAACTATAGAAAACCACCGACGAAACGTCGGTGGTTTTCTTGCTTTACTTGCCCGCAGGGCAAATATCACTGCGCCATGGCGCAATATCACTTATCATCAAGTCCACCCTCGTCTGAAAGGGGATTGGCTGACATTGCTGTTTCCATATCCTTATTTGCCACGTGGGTGTAGATTTGCGTGGTGTTGAGCTGCTCGTGCCCCAGAATCTCCTTGAGCACGCGCACGTCCACCTCGCCCGATTGGTACATCAAGGTTGCCGCCGTGTGGCGCAGCTTATGTACAGAGTAGTGCTTTGCCCCCAACCCCGCAAGATCAAGGTACTTGTAAACGGTGTACTGTATGGTCTTGACGCTGATGCGTTGGCAGCGCTCGCTTAAAAACAGCGCTTTGTCGGTGTTCTTGGCGTATTTTTCTTGCGTGCGTACCTGCATGTATTGCGCAAGGGCTGCGCGGCATGCCTCGTTTAAGTAAATAATGCGCTCCTTGTTTCCTTTGCCGACTACGCGCAATGAGCGGTATTCGCGATCAAGATCGGGCAGGGAAATGCCCGCAAGCTCAGAAACACGCATGCCGCAATTGAGAAACAGCGTGATCATGCACCAGTCACGCACGCGGTTGGGAGAAGCGGTGTCGTTTTTGATGGCATCCAGCAGCACGCGGCATTCGTCCAAGGAGAGATGCTTGGGCAGAGCCTTTTTCTTTTTGGGTGTTTCAATGTCTGCAGCAGGATTGATCTCAAGCAGGTGACGCTTGACGGTCAGATACTTGTAAAACGCCTTGATGGCGGAAAGTTTACGTGCCTTTGCCGCACCTGCGTTGCCGCGCACAGTGCCCGTGTATACCAAAAACTCATAGATGCGGTCAGTGGTAATTCCCTTAATGTAATCGAGATCCACGGGAGTGATGTCAATCTTTTCAAAATCCTCGCAATCCACGCTGATTTTTTTCTCCTTGGCAATCAGCCAACGGAAAAAGGTGCGCAGATCGGTCAGGTACTCGCTCACGGTCTTATCCGAGCAACCCTGAATGACGGATTTGTATGAAGCGAAGTCGCGCACGACGACGGGGAACTCCTCTATGTTGACGGTGTAAGCCATAATGTCACCTCTTTTTTAACATTCTATTACTATTATACACCAAGCCGTGATTTTTTAGTGGATAAAGTGTAAACAATCGTCGACCATACTTGTTTTATTTTGAAATAATCGTTATAATGTATGTAATTACAGGAAAACGGAGTTTCTATGAAGAATTTTTTATCCAAGCATTCTTATGATTTTGTGCGCATGCTGCTTGTACAGAGCATGATTGGCGGCTTTTTCGGCTTTGCACTCGCCATTGCCGTGACCGGTATCGGCACGCAAAACAGTGAAACCGGCTCTGCCGGAGCAACCAGTGAAACGCTGCTGCTCGTTACCAGCGTTTGCGCCATTATATTCTATCTCTTCCTTCTGTACGTACAGATCTGGGAGATCGGCGGTAAGGATCAGATGTCGCACCAGGTGCGCGGCACCAAGCCCAATATTTATAAGGGGCTTTTAATCGCGCTGTGCGCCAACGTGCCCAATTTCCTTTTGGCAGGCTTGATTACCGTAGGCTTTGCATTCCCCGAAAACGAGGTGTGCGGCACGATCGGATTTTTTGCAAATCTGATCACCAAGTTTATTCACGGTATGTATCTGGGCATTATCCAGCATGAATTTGCAGGCGGGTTTGCCCTGATGAACCAATGGTGGGTATATTTCCTTTTGCCCATCCCCGCCATGCTGACCTCGTTTGCTGCCTATAATATCGGCAGACAGGGCTGGCATCTGACCGGCATTTTAGCACCCGTCGTCCCCGCATCCGACCGCCCCACAAGAGAAGAGCGGCGCGAGGCAAAGCGCAAGGCAAGAGAACAGAAAAAGCAGAAATAATGAAAAATGACGGCTGCCCACACGGGCAGCCGAAATTTTTTTGTTAATGCTTTTTCTTTTTGGTGCAAATTGCAAAGGGAAGTGCTGCCAAGCCGATCAGAACGATTACGCCGCCCATAATGGACTTGCATCCGCCGGGCTTGATCTCCTCGGTCACATCCTCGCTTGCCTGCTCGGTGCTCTCTGTGGACTCGGTGGAGGGCACGTACTGCTCGGCAGTCTTGGGATCGATGCAGTTCTGGTAGGTGTAATTGAGTCTGCCCAGAGGAGCTGCATCACCGTCGGTGTAGAATTGCTCCATGGTCTCAATCTTGCTGTCGCTGTCCGCCCACTTGAACTGCAGCTTAATGCCGCTCGGGTTGGTAATGCCCAGCAAATCCATGGGCACTGCAATCATCATCTTGTTTTCCTTTGCGCGGTAGTTGACCTCGCCTACAACCTCAAAGGAGTAAGCACCGTCCTTGCCGTTATAGCGTGCTACGGTGGTGGTAAATTCGTCCTTTGCGCCGTAGTTGATAATGAAGTCATAGCCGTACCAGCCGGTCTCTGTGTTGCAATCCACGTCCACAAACAGCTGCATCCAGGTGGAGTTGTTGTCAAACATGGTGATATACTCACGAGTCTCTGCGTAGAAGTACACGTTCTTGGTGTCGGCTGTGACCTTGGATGCGAGGATGTCGTTTCTGCCCGTGGTGTTGGTGTACTTGACTCTGCCAAAGCCGTAAGCGTCACGATCCAGCATATCGTTTGCGGGGTCTGTGTAGGTCACAAGTACCTTTTCCCAAATGTCAAACGAGCCTGTAACGTTGACTGCGTTGCGTGCGTCCTGCACGATGACGGGAGCTGCGCCCTTGAGTCTTTGAATATTATAGGCAAGCTGCATGTAGTAGTTGTCAAAGTAGCCGCCCTTCATCATTTCAGCATCACGCGAGAATTCGGAGGAAGCGCAGTCCACAAAGCCGATCTCACCGGGATAATCCTGTCTTTGTGCGATCCATTCGTTCCAACCCGTAACCAATACGTAAGGAACGTCAGCCTCAATGGCTCTGTCCCACTGGGACTGGAAGTTCAGACCTTCTACAAACGCATTGGGGTTCTTGTCAAGCAGCTTAAAGTAATCGGTACGCGATTTTGCGTTGTTGACCGTTCCGTTAAAGGATCTGCCGAGGTTGGACTTTTCCCCGTACAGTGCGGAATCCGAGAAGCAAGCCGTGCCAAGGTGCTGCGCAATGGAAACGTTGATAACGCTTGGCTTGCCGTTTGCGTCGTTGTAAACGTTCTGCGGCCACTCAAAATCCATCCAGGGCCAGCCGTTTTCCTTCATGTCCTCGGTGGGCCATTGATTGAGCTTGATGGTAAAGAAGTCGTTGACGTTCGCCTCGTAGGGGGCAACGATGGCAGGCTTGCCGTCGATCATATACCAGGTATCGGGGTAGTAACCGGGGGCGTAGATCTCGTCGTAGATCTGCTTGACGCGGATCACCGCGTCGGTATTGGTATAGAACATGACCTCGGGTGCGTCATAGCCCTGCTCGTTGAATTCGTGCAGGATTGCCATGAGCTTAAGCGCAATACCGGAATAGGTGGAAAGGTTGGTCGTGTCAAAGAAGAAGAAATCCACGCCTGCGTTCATCAGCAGCTCAACGTGCTTGCGCATGATGTATTCATCATCGATATAGTAGTAGCCGTAAAGCGGCTCGTTCCACCAGTGCCAGGAGTGAACGGGACCCCACAGGGGATTGTTCACGTCGCCTGCCTTGTCACCCGAAGCGTCAATGATCTCCTGCATGTTCTTGACACCGGGGTCGCCGTGCTGACCGTGCCAGAGGAAGTAGAAGATACCAACGTCGTGATCCTCGGTGACTGCGCCCACCTGGGTGGAGTCGAACAGAGAACGGTCAAGATCGTCCGTGCCTGCGTAGCCGCCGAACAGATTGACCTCATTGTTGGGAACGGTATAGGAAACGGCGTTTTCGCCCGTGCCGTAGGAGATGGTAGCGTATTTGCCGTCATCGGAGTAGGTGATCTTTAAGGTGCCTTCGTAGTTGTCGTCTGCACCGGGGGTACTTTCCGTGTAAGTGGGATCGGGCCATTCGGTCTTGGGCAGTGTAGCTGCCTCCTGCTCCTGCTTTTCCTGGTCGGCAACGTATGCGTGATATTCGTCAAGGTCAAAGTCCTTGGCAGCCTGCTCGGTTGCAAAGAAGGCAAAATAGCGCAGATCGATCGTATCTCCCGCTTTGATGCCCTGGTGCATATGCAGCGGATCAAAGCGCAGCTGAGAAAACGAAACACCGGTCACGTCAGCCCAACCGTCGCAGGGCACGATAATCTTGTGCCACTCACCGTCTGCTTCCCATTGCCATTCCAAATGCGAATTGGGCTCTTGGGAGAAGCTTACACCGTCAGTTCTTGAAATGTAAATCTCACCCATGACCTTGGCGGTGGTTTTATATTCAACTACCAGATAAGCTGCCTTGTCCACCGTGATCTCGGGGGTAGGCATGCCCATTGATGGGTCGTTTGCGGATGCCGTAAAGGTGCAGTGTGAACCGTCAGTTGCTTGGTAAGACATATTTCCGACACTTGAGAGCTGCTTGGTCAGAGAAGCAGCGGTAAAGTCGAAAATATAGGAGGGAAGAGCCTCCTTTTCCAGTGCAAAAGCGGGAATGCCGGTCATAACACTCATCACCAAACAAATGCATACTGTAAGTAAAATGATTCTTTTCACGTAAATTGCCTCCGTTCAAAAATACTTGTTATATTATAACATGCACAGGAGTGTTTGTCAATCAATAAGAATTTGGAGTGAAAATTTTTGTAGAATTTGCAAAAAACACTTGCGCACGCAGTGTGCAATCTGCTATAATAAGGGGGATATATCTTTCGGAGGTTGTGATATGAGTCAATACTTGGACATGCTGCGTGCCGAAGCTGCGCGCGTTGGCGGTACGTTTTATAAAATTACCGAAATTCACAAGGGGAAGATCCAAACTGTCACCTTAAATCAAGGCAATGCTTGCCAGAACAGCTATTCGGTGGCAAAATCCTTTGTTGTCACCGCAATCGGTATGCTGTACGATCAGGGCTTGATAGATCTTGACGAGCGTATCGTGGATATTTTTGCGAATGAGCTGCCCGAGGGTATGGACGAGAAATGGCAGCACATGACCGTGCATCACGCCATGGTGCACGGCTGCGGATTTTCCGAGGGATATCTTGATATCGACGCCATTGACGCAAGCACGCTGGGCACGGACGATTATTTGATGTATCTGTTCAAAACCAAGCTGAATTTTGTGCCGGGCACAAAGGGGGCGTACAGTGACGCAGCGTACTATCTGCTCTCGCGCGTGGTCAGCAAAAAGAGCGGTGAGAAGCTGGACGATTTTCTCTGGAAGCGTCTGTTTTATCCGCTTGGCTATCGCGAAATGGCGTGGAGCAAGTGTCCCAAAGGCTACCCCATGGGCGCAACGGGGCTTTACATCTACACCGAGGATATGGCAAAGCTGGGCGAGCTGTACCTGCGCGGCGGCGTGTGGAACGGTGAGCGCATTTTGTCCGAAGAGTGGTGTGACATCACGCGCAGACGCGGCTACGAGTTCCATAATATCTGCAGCGGTAAGGCATACGGCAAGGGCGGTGCGTTCGGGCAGTTCTTGCTGTATATCCCCGAGCAGGAAAGAGTGGTTGCTTGGCATTCCTTTGGCGGCGGAGATCTGCTGCCCGCTATAACGCTGTGGAAAGACGAATGATCTACGAAAAAATTGTTCAAACAACGCCTATCGAAAAGGGCTGGTCGGGGGACAAGAAATACTGTGCTGTAACGGCTGACGGGCAAAAATACCTTCTGCGCATCTCATCCATTGAGCGCGCAGAGCGCAAAAAGCGAGAGTTTGTGCAAATGCAAAGGGTGGCAGAGCTGGGCATTCCCATGTGCCTGCCCATTGAATGCGGGCTTTGCGAGCA
>JAFNZX010000315.1 GCA_017382615.1 Clostridia bacterium
ATTTCGGGAGCGAAGCGCGATTATATCGGCATCAAGTACGCAGGTGCTGACAAGCTCTATATCCCCGTAGAAAAGCTGGACATGGTGTCCAAATACATCGGTGCTCGCGCCGAGGACGGCACGGTCAAGCTCTCCAAGTTCGGCACGGACAGCTGGCAAAAATCCAAGGCACGCGCCAAGGCAGCCGTCAAGGATATGGCAAAGGAGCTCATCCAGCTCTACGCACAGCGCATGCGCGTCAAGGGTCACGCATTTCCGCCAGACGAGGATTTCCAGCGCGACTTTGAAGCCGCCTTTGCCTACAACGAGACCGACAGCCAGCTGGACGCAGCCGAGGACATCAAGCGCGACATGGAAAAGCCCGTGCCTATGGATCGCCTCTTATGCGGCGACGTGGGCTACGGCAAGACGGAGGTTGCCTTCCGCGCTGCGTATAAAGCCATCTTGGGCGGCAAGCAGGTAGCGCTGTTAGTCCCCACCACCATTCTCGCACTCCAACATTTCCAAACCGCCACCGCGCGCATGCGCGCCTTTGGCGTCAACATTGATATGGTCTCCCGATTCCGCACCCCCAAGCAGCAGGAGCAGATATTGCGCAGACTGGAGAGAGGCGACCTTGACATGATCATCGGCACGCACCGCCTACTCGGCAAGGACGTCAAATTCAAGGATCTCGGACTGCTCATCGTAGATGAGGAGCAACGCTTTGGCGTGGCGCAAAAGGAAAAGCTCAAGCAGCTCGCGGGAAACATTGACGTGCTCTCGCTCTCCGCAACCCCCATCCCCCGTACGCTCAACATGGCAATGGGCGGTATCCGCGATATTTCGGTGCTGGATCAAGCTCCCGGAAACCGTCTGCCCGTGCAAACCTACGTGCTGGAGCACGAGCCGCTGATCATTCTCGAAGCCATTCGCAAGGAGCTGCGCCGCGGCGGTCAGGTCTTTTACCTGCACAACTTTGTGGAAAGTATTGACCGCGTTGCCGCAGACCTGTCAAAGCAATTGCCCGATGCCCGCATCACCGTCGCGCACGGCAAAATGGATAAGGACACTTTAGAGGACATTTGGGAAAAGATGATTCGCGGCGAGATCGACATTTTAGTCAGCACCACCATCATTGAAACCGGTGTGGACGTGCCCAACGCAAACACCTTGGTCGTGGATAATGCGCATAGGTTGGGTCTATCCCAGCTGCACCAGCTGCGCGGACGCATAGGACGCAGCGCGCGCCGCGCGTACGCCTACTTTACCTATCCCGTCGGTCGCGCCCTGCCCGAGATCGCGCAAAAGCGACTGGAGGCGATCCGCGACTACGCAGAGTTTGGCGCGGGCTTCAAGATCGCCCTGCGCGACATGGAAATCCGCGGTGCGGGCAACCTGCTTGGCGCGGAGCAGCACGGTCACCTTGACGCGGTTGGATACGATATGTACATCAAGCTGCTCAAGAACGCCGTGCTCGAGGAAAAGGGCGAGCTGCCCGAACAAAAGCCGGAGTGCTCGGTCTCCCTGGACTACGACGCATACCTGCCCGAGTCCTACGTACGCTACCCGGCACAGCGCATGGCACTTTACAAGCGCATAGCGCTTATTGAGACCGAATACGACCGCGACGATATTGCCGACGAGCTGCTGGACAGATACGGAGACCTGCCCGTGCAGGCGGAAAACCTCTTGTACGTGGCACTCATCCGCGCAGAGGGTGCAGCCTGCGATATAAGGCAGGTTCGACAAGACGGCAATACAATTGCCATTTACCCGAATAAATTCCGCTATGAGATCTGGGCAGATCTGTCGCGCATGCTGGGCGGCAGACTGAAGATGGTGATGACGGGCGAGGCACATATGGTGCTGCGACTCAAGGAAAAGGAGAATGCCCTGCGTCTTATTCATAAAATGTTCGTAAAATATACGGAACTTAGCAAACAATCCGAGGATTGAATGCGGTATAATGTAAGTAGTAATATAAAGTAAAGGAAATAATCTATGAAACACTTTCGCCTAAAACTGCTTGTGCTGCTGCTGGCACTTTCCCTCTGCCTTCCCCTGCTTGCCGGTTGCTCGGGCAAAAGCGGCAAAACGCTGATTGAAATTGAGGGGGTTAAGGTATCGGTCAACGTCTATGAGCTCCTGCTCTCGCGCATGAAGGGTGCTTTGGCACGTGCACAGGGCACTGCAATTGAAACCAACGACTTCTGGACCACGGTGGTGGATACCGAAAATACCACTTAC
This sequence comes from Clostridia bacterium, assembly GCA_017382615.1. Classification (GTDB taxonomy): domain Bacteria; phylum Bacillota; class Clostridia; order Oscillospirales; family CAG-272; genus SVQP01. Next base: position 2,230 of record JAFNZX010000315.1, read on the forward strand.
GAGGAATATCTGCGCGACGCCATTCTGGAAAACGCCAAGACCTATGCCGTTGGCACTTACCTGCACGACAAGGTCTACGGACTTAAGCTCCCCAAGGCAACGATGGACGCCATTGACGCAGAGCTTGCAGACTTTATTGAATACGACGGAGACGGCTCCAAGGCAGCGTTCAACCGGGTGCTCTCCGAATTTGGTGTCAATTACAACATCCTGCGCGAGGTTTACGTTATGGAAGCCAAGATCGACGCGCTCAAGGTACATCTGTACGGAGCGAATGCTTCCAAGATTGCAGATACGGTGAAGGACGAGTACTGCCAAGAGCATTTCGTGCGCTTCAAGCAGGTATTCCTCGCCTCCTACTACTACGTTTGCGAAACCGACGCCAACGGTGACGACATTTACTATACCGACAATTCGCTTGGCAACAAGATCATCTGCTACGACAAGGAAAACGGCGTGACCAAGACTGACAAGGACGGCAACGTGATCAAGGACAAGGATGGCTACGAGGTCTACTTTACCGCTGACGGCAAGATCGCCTACGACAAGGAGACCGGCAAAACCGCCTTCATCTTTGACAAGGACGGGCAGCCCGTCGTCGGTGACTACACCAAGGAAGAGTTGGTCGAGATCAAGAAAGAAGCCAACACCATCCTCTCTAAGATCCCCGCAGGCGAATACGACGCCTTTGAGATCTTTATGGAGCAGCGAGGCGAGGACGAGGACGCACAGACCTACGAAAACGGCTACTACCTTTACAACGATCCGGACAGCTACGCATCCTATCCTTACTTGGAAAGCATTGTGGAAGCACTTGGCGATATGGAAGTGGGCGAGGTTGAGCTGGTAGAATCCGATTACGGCTACCACGTTGTCATGAAATACCCCGTGGAAAAGGGCGCTTATGCAGACAAAGCCAACGAGGATTGGTTTGAGGGCTTTGAGCAGGGTCTGATCGACGATATGTTCATGTCGCTTTGCAAGGATTACACGGACAAGGTCAGTGTCAACGAGGACGTTCTTGCCACCGTGCCCCCCATGAAGGAGATCGGCAAGAATTATTATTATTAACGATAATTTACACACCGCCCCCAAAAGCACAATTATTTATGAAAGGACGTTACTTATGAAACTTCGCGTACTGTTACTGCTGGGTCTTTGCATGCTTTTGATGCTGACGCTGCTTGCATGCAACACGCCCGACACACCGACAACAGATGAAACGAACAACGACTTCGAGGCAACGACCGAACAACAAACCCAAGAAGCCCTTGACCCCAACGCCATTGCAAGCTATACCGTTTACCTGCCCGAAAACGCCTCCGTTTGGGAGCGCAAGTGCGCTGAAAAGCTGATTACCAAGATCACCGAGGCAACCGGTGTGACACTGACGCTGGGACGCGACGAAGGCGCACGCACCGAGTGCGAGATTCTCTTGACCGGCAACCCCGCAGAGGCAGGCTTTGACGCAGGCAAGATCGGCTACAACGGCTATGCCGTCAAGCGCGAGGGCAATAAGCTCACGCTGGCAGCCTCTATTGAAAACGGCATGCTGGCAGCCATTGACTACACACTTGCCAACGTCATTACGGACGGCAAGGTGGCAGAGAGCTGCGACGTGCTGATTGAGCAAAACATCGAGCTGGTCACGCCCGACCCGGGCAAGCACATCAACGTCACCATTGACGCCGACACCGGCTATGATATCTATCAGCTCCCCTCCATTCTCAACAGCGGCTACCGCTACGGTGCTTCCATCATCGTCAACGAGGACGGCACCATGGACGCATGGTTTGCCATGACCGGCTGCGGA
>JAFNZX010000316.1 GCA_017382615.1 Clostridia bacterium
CACGCCCTCTACGGGATGCAGCATGGAATCGATCACGATTTTATTGGTCTGCGTGCCGCCTGCCAAGAAATGCACGTCAAGATGATCTCTGCCGCAAGCCGCCTTGATTTTGGCTTTGGCAGACGCAGTGTATGCGTCCTCGCCGTACCCCGGCTGCGCTTCAAGGTTGGTTTCGATCAGGCGCTGCAAAATCAGCAGATGCGCACCTACGTTATAATCACATTCAAAGGAAAGCATGATTTTTACCTCTCTGTTTTTTGAATAACTGCAGTACAATCACTATACTCAATACTTGCTATGTCAATATACTCATAAAAGCCATACGGCTGCTAAAACAAACACGATCACGCCGATCAGATAAACGAATCCTCCTGCAACACGCCAGATCACGTATTCCTTGCACTTCGGCAAAGGCTTTGTGTCGTCGGGCAATATTTCGGGAAGCTCGGCACACGCCTGTCCTGCATCCATTGCCTGCAGCTCCTGCTTTGCAACGCGCACAAAGCCGATTGCATGATTCCCTTCTGCCACTTGCTCGTAATAAGCACGCGCAGTATCTGTGTCATTTTGCAGGCATTGCGCCACGCGAGCCGCCATAAAGGCGCTGCGATAAATATCTATAGGCATTTCAGACTTTTGAGCAGCATCAAGCAGGCTTTGGCACTTTTCCCCATCTGCGTCGGCATAAGCTCGATAAAAATCAAAAATCGCATACGTGCGTTCTATACGCGCGGGATCACTCTCTTTTGCCTTGCGCTCCTCAAACGCCCGGCACACCTCTGCCAGCTTTGGCGCATCGTCCAAATCAAAATAGCAGAAAGCAAGCACCGACAGCCATTGATACTCGAGTCGCCTGTTATATCTATGCTTTTTAAGCATTTTCGTGCAATGACTGATAGTTAAATCATACCTGCCCGCAAAGCACTCGGCAAGCATGTACAGCCCACTCGTAGGATAATTGGCACCCGCATAGCGCACGAACGTGCATACAGTCTCAATATCGCCACTGCCAAATAAAGCCTTGAGTTTTTTGGCTTGCACCACTCTCCTGACGATTACCATGCACAGCATACCGAGAAAAGCAGCAAGCGAACAAAGGCTCTCTTTCCCGATCATCGCCAGCAAAAGCACAACCGCCAAGGTCACGAATACAACGACAAGTGGAAACGCGGCATACCATAAAGCATATAACTTGATATTTCGTTTCATTTTTGCATCTCCTTTGCGATAGTATTTGTTTTCTTTTCCATTATACCACACTCCTTCTCTGATTGCAAGAAAAATCTTACTTCACCTATATAGACGCAAAAAGTGCTCCAAAAATCCGATCTTTTTCTCAAAAAACCAAAATTTTCATTATCGGTACAAATTATTATAAATTTGTTCACAATATATTATTATAATATATCCCGTTATGCCCCATCATAAGGGAGTAGTCGGCACGAGAGTGCGGTAGAGTCAATAGCACGGATTTTTCCTGGCTTTACCTGAAATGACGAGACTTATCTGTATTTTTTGCAGGTAGGTCTATTTTTTATGGAAAAATATAAAATAATATATAATAAAACATTCAGGAGGAAATGCAATGAAGTTTTATTGCACAGACAAAGAGGCAGTTCTTGACGAGCTTGGCGCAAAAGCCGAAGGCTTAAGCTCTGCCGAGGCGCAAAAGAGACTTGAAGAGAACGGCAAAAACAAGTTAGCTGCTGCTAAGGGCAAGTCGCTTTTCCGCAGATTTTTGGAGCAGCTTGCCGATCCCATGATCATCATTTTGCTTGTTGCCGCTGCCATCAGCGGTGTGCTTGCGGTGGTGGAGAACGAGGGCTTTACCGACGTGATCATCATCCTTGCCGTCGTACTGATCAACGCTGTTTTGGGTGTTTACCAGGAAAGCAAGGCTGAAAAGGCGATTGAAGCTTTGCAGGAAATGTCCGCCGCTACCTCCAAGGTGCTGCGTGACGGCAAGGTACAGATCGTGCACAGCGAGGATCTGGTTGTGGGCGACATCATTCTGCTTGAAGCAGGCGACGCCGTTCCCGCAGACGCAAGAATTCTGGAAAATGCTTCTTTGAAGGTAGAAGAGGCTGCGCTGACGGGTGAATCCGTTCCCGTAACCAAGTTCATTGACACCATTTACCTGCGCGAAGGCGAAAAGGACGTACCCCTGGGCGACCGCAAGAACATGCTCTACATGGGCTCGACGGTTGTTTACGGCAGAGGTACTGCAGTCGTCACCGCTACCGGTATGGACACCGAGATGGGTAAGATCGCAGGCGCGCTTTCCGAAGCGCAAGAGGGTCAGACCCCCCTGCAGCGCAAGCTGGCACAGCTCTCCAAGATTCTGACCTGGCTGGTGCTTGGCATCTGCGTGGTCGTCTTTGGCGTACAGCTGGTTCGTGCAGGCAACTTCAGCTTTGCAAACACCATTCTCCCCTCCTTCATGGTAGCCGTTTCCCTTGCAGTTGCAGCAATTCCCGAGGGTCTTGCAGCAGTTGTCACCGTGGTGCTTTCCATCGGTGTCACCAATATGTCCAAGCGTAACGCCATCATCCGCCGTCTGACCGCGGTGGAAACCCTTGGCTGCGCACAGATCATTTGCTCCGATAAGACGGGTACGCTGACCCAGAACAAGATGACCGTTGTTGACTACTTTGGCGAGGACGAAAATCACATCGCATCCGCTATGGCACTTTGCTGTGACGCAGAGATCGACCACGACGGAAACGTGACCGGTGAGCCCACCGAGGCAGCGCTGGTTGCTTGGGCTGACAAGCTGGGCATGAGAAAATACGACCTCAAGGCATACGCTCCCCGTTCGGGCGAAGCTCCCTTCGACTCGGGCAGAAAGATGATGACCACCGTGCACGTTATGAACGGCAACCACATCCAGTACACCAAGGGTGCGCCCGACGTTGTCATTGGCAAGTGCACCCATTACCTGGAGAACGGCACACCCGTTGCCATGACCGAGGAATATAAAAATAAAATTCTGAGTGCCAACAAGACCATGGCGGACAAGGCACTGCGCGTGCTGGCTTGCGCACAGCGCACCTGGGATGCAGCTCCTGCAAGCTATGAGCCCGAGGCACTGGAAGAAAATCTTTGCTTCGTAGGCCTTTGCGGCATGATCGACCCCGTTCGTCCCGAGGTAAAGGACGCAATCGTACAGTGCCGCAGCGCAGGTATTCGCCCCATTATGATTACGGGCGACCACGTGGACACCGCAGTGGCAATTGCCAAGGAACTCGGCATCATCACCGAGGACACCTACGCGATCACGGGTGCACAGCTTAACGATATGGACGACGCAGAGTTTGCATCCAAGTTCCAAAGCATCAGCGTTTACGCGCGCGTGCAGCCCGAGCACAAGACCAGAATCGTCAACGCTTGGAGAGGCGCAGGCTACGTGACCGCCATGACAGGTGACGGTGTCAACGACGCACCCAGCATCAAGTCCGCAGACATTGGCGTTGGTATGGGTATTACCGGTACGGACGTTACCAAGAACGTTGCCGACATGGTGCTGACCGACGACAACTTTGCTACCATCGTGGGTGCAGTTGAGGAGGGCAGACGCATTTACGACAATATCCGTAAGGCAATTCAGTTCCTGCTCGGCTCTAACATGAGTGAGGTCATTTCCATCTTTACCGCGACCCTTTTGGGCTTTACCATTCTTGAGCCCGTTCACCTCTTGTGGATCAACCTTGTTACCGACTGCTTCCCTGCTCTTGCGCTTGGTATGGAAAAGGCAGAGCCCGACATCATGCGCCGTAAGCCCAGAGATGCAAAGGCAGGCGTTTTCGCCGGTGGCATGGGCTTTGATATTCTCTATCAGGGCGTGCTCGTTTCCATTCTCACCCTTGGCTCTTACTTCATTGGTCACTATCTGCTGGGTGCAGAGGCTACAAACGGCGACCACGGCATGACCATGGCGTTCCTGACCATGTCCATGGCTGAGATCTTCCACAGCTTTAACATGCGCTCGCAGCGCGGCAGCATCTTCACGCTGCGTTCGCAGAACTGGGTGCTCGTCCTTGCAGGCGCAGGTGCGTTGCTGGCAACCACCCTTGTGTGCGAGATTCCCTTCCTTGCAAACGCATTCGGCTTTGCCTCCGTCGGCGTGGTCGAATACGCAATCGCAATCGGCCTGGGTCTGACCATGATCCCCATTGTCGAGTTGGTCAAGCTCATTCAGAGAGCAATCGCAAAGAGAAAAGACAAATAATGCAATACAAAAAGAGGTCGTCGCAAGACGGCCTCTTCTTTGTATATGGGTTTGGGCGGGCGACCACAAATCGCCCCTACGGGGCAGTGTCATTAAGTTAAGAAAGTGCCACCGCAAAGGGCAAGCATATGATGCGGGTACGCGCCAACAAGGCATCCCCCGAGGGTAGCGAAGCGGCACGAGCGTAATGAATGACATGCCTGTGGCATGTCAGAACGCGAGTGTGCCCGAGCTGCAGCGAGATCCACTGCGCAAGCTTGCGGGAGCCGTCCCCTCGGGGGAAGGAGGGTTCCCATAG
>JAFNZX010000001.1 GCA_017382615.1 Clostridia bacterium
CCAGCTGCTGCTCAATGGGCGCGAAAATGACGTATTCAACCTTTACGTCATTTGCATATTTGTTGCAGAAATACGAAAAGGTGGGGTGATGGTCATCATGCGAGTGGGTCAGTACCCAAGCGCGAATGAGCGGGTTGCCTGTGCCTGTATGCAGCTCCTCGATCTGCGCCATGACCTTTTTAGCGCGCTTTTCATACGAGCCATCGTACACGATAAACGAGCCGTCGGGCAGCTGCACGATATAGCACATGCCGTTGACGTTGGAGCTATCACGCATCTGCGTGATCGAGGGCTTGACCGTACCCTGCATGATCTCGGGGCTCTGTGCGGGCGGCAAGACGCCTCCTGCGGTATCGGACAGCACAACGTTCAGCTCTCCGTTATATTTGAACCAATAGATATGCGCCATAAATTCACCGTTAACCAAGGTGGCAAACAGGTTGCCCGCCTTTTCACTCTCGGCATAGATCTCACAGCCCTTTTGCAGATAGTAGGAACGCACGCCCGCAAAATCCTCCGCAGTCTTATCCGCGTAGGTACTCAGCACAGAGTCGTCCTGACACTGATAGGTAATATCCGCGTTGCCAAAGCTTGCGGGGTCAATGGGATCGGGCAGCGTTTCGCCTTCCGTTTCTGCCACGGTATCGCTCCCCGACTCCTGTTCCGGATTTTGCGCGCAGGCAGTCATGGAAATCAGCATAGCCGACAAAAGCAGCCACACAATCAACGTCGACACAACATTTCTTTTCATGTTTTTACGTCCCTTCATATCTTGATTTCAGCCAGAATGGCAAAATGGTCGGAATAGAAAAGTCCTTCGCCCTTGACGTCGTCGGGCACGATGGCACACGACGTGCACGCTCCCGAGGCAAATATGTAGTCGATCTTGGATTGCTTGTCCGGCTCGCGTCTACCGAAATTATGGAACGTACCGCCTACGTGCGCAGTGATATCCTTTGCACCGCGCGCCTGCATGGCGGCAGTTATAATACCGATCTCAGGAGCATCGGGATGCGCGTTCATATCTCCCATCAGAATCATGGGCTGCCGATACTCGTCCAGCGCAGCGCAGAGCAGTGCCGCTTCGATCTGCCTTGCCACCCTGCCTACGTGATCCAGGTGCGTGTTGCACACGCAGATCTCCCCTTGCGCTGCAAGCGGATGCAGCAAAGCAACGGTTGCCATGCGCGGGCAGGCACTCTGATCCCCACCCAGTGTGGAACCGGGGACGCGCGGCGTAGCGGTCAACCAAAAATTATCCACACCCGTCAGCACAAAGGCGTCCTTGCGGTAAGCAATCGCCATAGACTCGCCCGTGCAGTCGCGTTCTCTGCCGCAACCGACAAAGGCATAGGCAGGCAAATGCGCTTCCAGATAGGCGCGCATATGGTGTGTGCACTCCTGAAAGCCGACGATATCGGGGCTTTGTGCATTTAGCATGTCGATCACGCGACCATGGCGGTTGGTAAAGCTATTGATGCCATCCCCCGCGTTATCCACGCGCAGATTATAGGTCATGACCCTGATAGCAGACATGATTTTTCTCCTTTATTTTTCCAAAGGTAATTTATCAAACAAACGATATACATCCCCTGCACCCATGACAACCACGGCGTCACGCGCAGTGACCTCGGTGCAAAGCTTTTGCGCAACCTTATCAAAATCGGGCTGATAGGTTGCCTTTGCCCCCACCTTGGATGCAAGCTTGGCAGAGCTGATGCCCTTGGAATCCTTTTCTCTTGCGGCGTAAATATCCACAAGGATGACGTGATCCGCATCCGCAAACGCCCCTGCAAACTGATCCGCTAACTGCGCCGTGCGGCTATAGGTATGCGGCTGGAACACGCAGAAAATGCGCTCGTAGCCCATTTTGCTCATGCCCTGCAGCGTAGCCGCCACCTCGGTGGGATGATGCCCGTAATCGTCAAAGACGTCCGCACCGTTGAGCTTGCCCTTAAACTCCATGCGTCTGCCTGCGCCGCGGAAATTGTGCAAGCCGCCGGCGATATCCTCTGCGCAAAGCCCGCACAAATGTGCGCTTGCAGCAGCTGCCAACGCATTATATACGTTATGCTTGCCCGGAACGCTGAGCGCAATATGCGCAAAGGGCTCTCCGTCCAGCAGCACGTCAAATACGGGATAGCCATTCTCGTACGCCACGTTTACCGCGCGGAAGGTGGCATACGCATTGTCAACGCCAAACGTGACCACACCACCCAGATACTGCTCCACCGACGCCATGACCTCGGGATCATCTGCATTGACCACGGCAAAGCCGCTCTCACCGGTCAGATCTGCATACCTGCCAAACGAGCTGCGGATCTGCTCCATACTCTTGAAATAATCCACGTGCTCCATTTCTACGTTCAGCAGCACGGCAATGCTGGGATTGAAATCCAAAAAGGAATCCATATACTCACACGCTTCAAAAACAAAGTGATGCTTGCCTCCTATACGGTAAGCACCGTTCATGCACGCAGTCGTTGCTCCCGACAGCACCGTGGGATCAGCCCCCGCGTCCACGAAAATCTGTGCACACATGGAGGTACAGGTGCTTTTGCCGTGCATACCCGCAATGCCCACGCGGTGCGCATACCCCATCATGATATATCCAAGATAATCCGCACGCGACACGCAAGGAATTCCCTCTGCCTTGGCATACGCGTATTCGGGATTATCGGGCGAAATGGCAACCGTATAAATCACCATATCCGCGCCATGCGCTGCAGCTTCGCTGTGCTCATAATGCACCAAAATACCGTCTGCTGCCAAAGAATCCGTTACCGCGGTACGGGTACGGTCAGTGCCGCTGACCGAAAAGCCGCGGGAATGCGTGATCAGTGCCAGCGAGGACATCATCACGCCGCCGATACCGATAAAATGAATATGCTTGGCGCCGTCCAGCATTTGCGCAATGGCTGCTGCGCCGTAATGCGTGTTGGGAGTTGACATAGTTTTTCCTTCCTTGCGTTCACACGATATACATCTCTGAAACACAGATTATTTACAATAATGACCGAAATTCACACAAAATACCAAATGTGATTGAATAAGCATCACAATAGGGCTTTATAATTACTTTATATCTTTATGAAGACGGAGGACCGGATTATGCAGATCACAGATATCAAGATCAGAAAACTTTTCGATGACGGCCCCATGAAAGCCATTGTTTCTATCACCTTCGACTATCAGCTGGCTGTACATGACATCAAGGTCATCTATGCACGCGACAAATACTTCGTGGTAATGCCTAGCCGCAAGAATCCCGACGAAACCTACAGAGACATTGCCCACCCCATCAACGCACAATTCCGCGCTACACTGGAGCAGGCAGTGATCGAGGCTTACCACAAGGAAGTGGAGCTTGCAGCACAGGCTGTGGATCAACCCGCTACGGTTTGATCACAATACCCCAAAAGAACTCCCCGAAACGAGGGGTTCTTTTTTTATGCCCTTAAGCTGCCAAATCCAAATAAAATCCCCTGATTACTCACGTGCAGCGTGCCAAAGCTGCCATCCTGCAGCGCCCCCGGATTGCACACAAGCAGGGGCTTTTTTAATTCCTGTCCGCCAAATCGCTCGCCCGCGTCCAGCCACTGCTGACGCGCTGCGTGCGTATGCCCGTAAAGCAGCACGTCCGCCTCTGCCTGCGCAGCAAAGGCAACGGCACGCTCCATGCCGCCCTTGACACCGTGGGTGTGCCCGTGCATCATCAGGATGCGGTACGCCCCCACCTCAAGCAGAGCATGCTCGGGCGCACTCTGCCCTTCAAATTGCGTATAAAAATCACAGTTGCCGCGCACACACCGCACGCAAATGTCCTGATATTCCAGCACGCGCAAATCACGCATGCCGTCCCCCAGGAACAACACAGCATCGGGAGCGCGCAGCTGCACCTCCATAGCGCGATCTATCATCTCCGTCCTGCCGTGCGAATCGGACAGCACAAGGTAATCCATCTCAGCACATACCTACAGGCATAGGCTCTGCCGCAGGCGCATACGAAGCCCCCTTGGGCACGATCAGGCACAGCGCATCCGTGACCGCTTCAATCTCCAGATCCTTTGCCTCCGTCACCTCTCCGTCCACGCACACGCTCTGCATGCCGTTAAAGGCATAGCTTACCCGGTGACACTTGACGTAATCGATCACACGTCTTGCCTTGGGATTGCTGACAAAGCTGCCGCTCTTATACGCACCGACCAAGGACAAAAAGCGCACGCGCGACACGTTTTTGATCATGAGCACGTCCAGCACACCGTCCGAGAGCAACGCTAAGGGCGAGGAATAAAATCCTCCACCACACCACGAGCCGTTGGCAACCGAGGTCAGCAGCATATTGCGACGCTCGGGCGCACCACCGTCTACCGACACCTGCGCCTTGACGCCGGGCTTGAGAATCAGAGTCAGCACCAACCCTGCTATGTAGCCGAAATCCGCGCTGAGCAGCTTCTTTTTCTTAAGCTTGGCGGTCAGCTTGACCACCTCGCAATCAAAGCCGATATTGATCATATTGACGCAAAGCTGACCGTTATAGCGCAGCAGATCAAACTTCTGCGTCTCGCCGTCCAGCTGTGCTCCGATGTCCAAAAACTGCTCTTTTGCCGCAAAATTGCGCACGAAATCATTACCCGTTCCCACAGGCACAACGCCAACGGAAGCATTCGCATAGCCGTAAGCCCCGTTGACCACCTCGGAGAGCGTGCCGTCACCGCCGCAGGCATAAAAGCGCAGGGACGCATCGGGATACTGCTTGCAAAGCGCACGAACGTACTCAGTCGCCTCACCGCGCGCGCCCGTTTTGAAAATTTCGTAATCCGCACCGCGCTGCGCGCAGGCTTGTGCAATACTCTCGGCAAGACCTACCTGCAAAGCACCCTTTCCGGCAACGGGGTTCAGTATAAAAATATGCTTGATCATTTTTTCTTCACTCTTTCATCTGAATTGAGATTCTAAAGTTCACCAATTCTTATTATACCATATCAACATACGTTTTGTCTACGGGTTTTCACAGATTTTTTATACGGTTCATACCATATCTATGAATGCAAAGACGCGAAAGGAGTACGATTATGACACTTGACAAACAAGCAGTGGAAAAGCTGTTGGCACTCAACGACAAGCAGCTTGCGATGGTGATCAAAAAGCTGACAGCCGAGGCAGGCATTGATCCTTCCCTGTTTCAAATGACGCCGGGCAACATACAAGCATTGCGCACCGCTCTCTCCATGGCAACGGATGAGGATCTTGCACGCGCAAGTGAGCAGTTGGCGAAGCTGAGAAAAAACAAGGAGGAGGGATAACCCCAATGGCTGACTTGACGGATACGCTCGATCGCCTTTTGAGCGATCCCGAAATACAGGCAGCCGCCGAAGAACCCCAACCGCCGGGCGATGCCCTGCCCGTGGGCGGTTCAGCCTTCGGCGCACTGCCACCCGAGCTGCTTGGCAAGCTCCCCATGCTGATGGGGGCACTGGGTCCCATGCTTGGCAAAGCCGATGGCAAAAAGGACGAAAAGACCGCGTTGCTGCTTGCACTCAAGCCCTATATGAGCCCCGAGCGCTGCGATGCCATTGATAAGCTGATCATGCTCGGCCGCATCGGCGAGGTGATGAAGCAGCTACGTTGAAGGAGGGAAAGCATGTACGTAAAGCAACAACGCAGGCAGGTACAGGGCATGTACGTGCCTGACAATTATCACGGCACCGCTTTTACCGAGGAGCAAGAGGTAAGCGAACAGTCTGAAGAATCGTTACAAGCAGAAGTGGGCGTGCCAAAGACCCAAGCCGCGCCCGCAATCCAAAAGCAGGAGAGCGGTCTGCTCTCCTCGCTGTTTTCAGGCTTTGGCGGCTTGCGCTCGGATGACGTTCTGTTGCTTGCCCTGATTGTGCTGCTCTCACGCAGCGACGAGAAAGGCAAGGGAGCAGGCGAAATATTACCCCTTTTGGCAATATTGCTTTTTTTAGGGTAAACATTAAGGGCAGCACGATGGGGAGATACTCCAAGCGGAGTATCTCCCCAGTTCTATTCGCCTTCGGCGAGTGATATTGCCTTGCAGTGTTATTCGGCTTACGCCGAGTGATATTCGCTGCGCGAGTTTGAACGGCGAATAGAATATCACTGAAAGGCGCAGCCGAACAATATCACTGCACGAAGGGCAATATCACTCCGACGCAGTCGGAATATCACTAATAGAATGCAAAAAGAGAGCTTGACGAATCGTGTTTTCGCCAAGCTCATTTCTTATTTCCTTCTTTTTTCCGCTATTTACGCAGCCCGATCGGACAGCCCTTTTATGATCCTTCCGAGTCCGTTTGCTCTGCGCTCTCCATGATCTCCCAGTTCTGATATCCCTTCGAGATCACGTAATCCAGCGCATCCGTCTGCGTGCCGTCCAGTGCCAGACGCGGCGAGTAGCGGATCAGATCATACTGCATATTTTCCATAACGTACTGCATCGTCAGCAGCTGCTCCTGCGTCAATTGCTCCTGCATCGTCTGCTCGGGTGCGCGCAGGGGCAAGCCGCGCAGATCCAGCACCAGAAAATCGCACACGCGCAAAAGCTGCGCTGCCGTATATGCCTCGTACCTTGCGGCAAGCAGCACGTCGGGGCTGACCAAAACCCCAATGGCACAATCTCCCGCCAGCACCTTCACGCGCTGCAAATACGCGCAAACCTCGGCAATATTTGCTTGTGTGGGTTCAAGTCCACACAAAAAGATCTCGTCCACGCCCGCACCGGCTGCCTCGGCAAGCAGCGCCGCCTCATAGGAAAGCCGCAGCTCACGCATTGCCTTATCCTGCTCAGCAAAGCCGCTGACCGTCATATATGCACTCAAATACAGACCGTTGTGGTGCAAATTGTCCACGTTCTGTGCCAGATCCACGCTGCCATTCTCTTCCCAGCCTGCCTTCTCGCACACGTTGGACCGAAACGCAAGTGCACCGTCCTGCCCACGCAAGGGGGCGCACAAATGCGTAATATCCGCATAGGTATAGCTGCTGTAACGATCCCCGATGCGGTAGGCGTGCGCCTTGATGCTCGGCACGCTTACAGGCAATATCTCCTGCTTTGGCACCTCGGGCAGCACCGGCTCCTGCTGTCCTGCGGGGTACTTCTCCGCAGTGCGCAAAAGCCACGCGCCCACGCCCACACTGGCAGCAAAGGTCACGCCAAGCAGCAGCACGACGCCCGCCATAACCGCCCACTTGACCCATGCTTTTCCCTTTTTCCCGATGCGCACGCGCCTGTTTGCCATTGAAATTTCTTCCTTTTAGTCCAAATTTACAAAATCGAGGCTCTTACCGTATTCGTTGAGCTCGACCGTCATGTTTTCCTTAATGCCGTCCTGATATTCGCCCATCTTGGCAGACTGGTAATACTGCAACAGCTGCTCTCCGTTCATCAGCACGTCAAGCTCCCTGATGGGCATGCGCATGATCACGTAATATCCGCCGCCGTACTCAACCACGTCGCTGGTCTCGTACTCACCCAGTGCAAATGAGGCGGCTTCGTACTCTTCGCCCATTTCATTGTAAGTAAAGTAATAGCCTGCCTCGGTAATGGTCAGGTCCTTGTTGACCGCAGAGCCGATGTGCGCGCACATTAAGGAGTAACGCTCGTCATCATCCTTGCACGCCGAAAGCTCGTCGGCAATTGCCTTTGCGGTGTCGTAATACGTATCCTTCTTTTGCGCATCCTCGATCGGGATATAGACGTGAATGGTTCTGGCATAATCCACACCCTCCAGCACGTAATCCAGATATTCCGAGAAATTGCGCTCGCTGTACTCAAAAATGCCGCCGTCCACCAAAGCGTAATACATAGCGGATTCCAGATAATCCGCGCGGTAAACAAAGCGCAGATAATGGTCGGTCAAGCCGTTTGCCTCCAGCCACGCAAGATACGCGTCGAAATCTCCGCCGAATCCGCCCTGCGCCTCGCTCTGGTTGACCAGATTTTCAATCTGCTCCTGCACGTAATCGTCAATCTCCTTACCCGTCGTGGTCACCATCAGGTTCTTACAACCGGTCAGAATGGCGTAATTCGCCTTGAGGTTTTCAAGAACAAGCTCCTCCAGCTCCCCGCGGTACATCTCAGCGGTGCGCTCGTCGTCCCATATACCCTTGCCGTATTTCTGCTCCAGCTGCATCTTATACGTGTTGACCACAAAACGCAGCTCCTCGTAGTAAATATCGTATTCGTCGCACTTGCCCACCACGCGCATCTCCTGCTCACTGCTCTCCACGGGCTTGATCTTATTCGAACAGCCCGCCAGCAGCATCATAAGCATAAGCAGCGCCATAGCACAAGCAAGCATGCGCACTTTTCTCATACGTTGCATCATATATTCCTCCAAAAGCCGTATAGGCATATCATTTCAGGATAATTATACACCCCTATTGTGACATGGCTGTGAATATCCCGAAATTTTTTGCACACTTTCGCAAAAAGCCTTTTCAAATTCACAATTCCGTGATATAATGGTGTTAACGAAAGCAAAGGAGCACCGATATGGAAGAAATTTATACCATTCCCCTTTCGCAGCTGGAAAAGGAATTCTCTTTTGAAAGAATTTACGTGCCCGAGGATTACGACACCGTGCTGGTGCGTACCCCCGAGGTCTCGCGCCCCGGTCTTGCACTTGCGGGCTTTTACGGCATTTTTGACCGTGACAGAATACAAATCATCGGCAACGCCGAGCACAAATACTTAACAGAGCTTGCTCCCGAGGCACGCGAGAAGGCACTGGTCGCCTTTATTAAGGCACTGCCCGTGGCAGTACTGTTTACGACCGGTAATGAGGTCTTCCCCGAGCTCATCCGTCAGGCACAGATCTCCGGCGTACCCATTCTGCGCTCGCAGGAAAACACCAGCCCTCTGATGGCTGCGCTGATCGCCTCGCTCAATCAACATCTTGCGCCCCGCATCACGCGTCACGGCGTACTGGTTGAGGTATACGGCGAGGGTATTTTGCTCTTGGGCGACAGTGGCGTTGGTAAGAGTGAGACGGCAATTGAGCTGGTCAAGAGAGGTCACCGTCTGATCGCGGACGACGCAGTGGAGATCAAGCGCGTGTCGGCTAAAACATTGGTGGGCTCTGCTCCCGAGATCATCCGCCACTACGTGGAGCTGCGCGGCATCGGTATCGTGGATATCCGCCGTCTGTTCGGTATGGGCTCGGTCAAGGAAACCGAAAAGATCGACCTTGTCATCAATCTGGAGCCCTGGGTACAGGGTAAAATGTACGACAGACTCGGACTTGACGAGCAGAAGGTCGACATTCTGGGCATCAAGATTCCCTGCACCACCATTCCCGTCAAGCCCGGACGTAACCTTGCCATTATCCTTGAGATCGCGGCAATGAACAACCGCCAGAAGCGCATGGGCTATAACACCGTTGAGGAATTCAACAAAAAGCTCATGGGACAGATGGGTCTGGAATAATGCTTCACACAGCACCCTGTCTTTTCAAGGATTTGCAAGCGCATTGTTTTTTTGCTTTTGCTTGTGAAAAATTTGCCGAAAGGTATTGACAAGCACTGTGCACGGTGCTATAATGTTTTCAAATTTGAATATCACAAACAACGACTGTGATGAAGAGGGTTGGGGCGTAACGCTTCCAGAGAGTTGTCGGGCGGTGCGAGACAATGGCGAGAGCTTCATAAAACCTATCACTTCTGAGTCGGAGGACCGAACGGTGCGTGCACGCAATGCACTCCAAGTAGACTCCTTCCGTATTGCTGCGTAAAAGCAAAGGACTTAACAGAGTCCGGAAAGTGACGGCGTTTGCCGTAATTTGAGTTGTACCGCGGGTGAAACGACTCGTCTCAAAGGATTTCTTTTGAGACGAGTTTTTTGTTTTATTCAAATTCGTTCCATACTGCAAGCGTCAAGGACGAAAGGAGACGAAACCATGGATTACAGTTTGAAAGAGGTTGCCGGCAGAATTAAGGATCTGCGAGAGGCAAAGGGGTATTCCCCCGAGCAGCTGGCTAAGCTGACGGGCGTGACGGTAGAGGACTACCTGATACTGGAGCAGGGCGAGACCGATTTCAGCTTTACATTTATCTATAAATGCGCCAAGGCGTGTGACGTTGAGGTAGTTGACCTGCTGGAGGGTCGCAGCACCACGCTGACCTCCTTTGCCATTACCAGACGCGGCGAGGGCTTAAAGATCCTCAAGCAGCACGGCGTGGAATACAACAACTTAGCACCCAAGTTCAAGGACAAGCTCGCTGAACCCTTCTTAGTCAAGTTTCCCTATATCCCCGAGGAGCAGACCGCTCCCATCAAGCTCAGCTCGCACAACGGGCAGGAGTTTGACGTCATCGTGCGCGGCTCGCTTAAGGTGCAGGTTGGCAATCACGTGGATATTCTGCACGAGGGAGATTCCATTTTCTATAACAGCCTGATCCCCCACGGCATGATCGCCGTCAGCGAGGGCGGCTGCGACTTCCATGCAGTCGTGCTCAATCCGCAGGACGGTCTGGTCAGCGAGGAATACCCCGAGGCACCCGTTCCGGTCGCTTCCAAGCAAGCCGTAACACAGCAAAGCACCGCAACCGTGGCAGACAATTTCGTGGAATCCTATTATGACGAAAACGGCGTATTCAACGGCATCAAGTTCAAGAACGCGGACAAATTCAATTTTGCTTTTGACTGCGTGGACGCCATTGCGCAAAAAACGCCCGATAAGCTGGCAATGATGTGGGTGGCGAACGACAAGACTGACCGCCGCTTTTCCTTCAGCGATATGAAAAAATATTCGGCTAAGACCGCCAACTACTTTGAATCCCTGGGCATCAAGCGCGGCGACACGGTCATGCTGGTGCTCAAGCGTCACTACCAATTCTGGTTCTGTATGCTGGCACTGCACAAGATCGGCGCGATTGCCATTCCCGCAACCAATCAGCTTGTAGAGCACGATTTTTCTTACAGATTCCAAGCAGCAGGCGTCAAAGCCATTGTTTGCACGGCGGACGGTGAGGTTTCTGCGGAAGTGGAAAAGGCAGCGCAGGCTTTCCCCGGTATGTGCAAGATCATGGTGGGCGGCTGCAAGCCGGGCTGGCATGACTACAACGTAGAAATGGAGCGCTTCAGCACCCATTACTTCCGCACCGAGAACAGCCCCTGCGGTGATGATCCCATGATCATGTTCTTTACCTCCGGTACGACGGGCTATCCCAAGATCGCAGCCCACAGCTACAAGTATGCACTGGGGCACTACCCCACCGCCAAGCATTGGCATAACGTCAAGCCCGGCGGCTTGCACTTCACCATCTCCGATACCGGCTGGGGTAAGGCACTCTGGGGTAAGCTGTACGGTCAGTGGCTGTGCGAGGCGGCAACCTTTACCTACGACTTTGACAGATTCCGCTCCGAGGATATTCTGCCCATGTTTGCCAAGTACGGCATCACTACCTTCTGTGCGCCTCCCACCATGTACCGTTTCTTTATCAAGGAGGATCTTTCCAAGTACGATCTTTCCTCCATCCAATACGCCACCACGGCAGGCGAAGCACTCAACCCCGAGGTATACAATCAGTTTAAAAAAGCCACCGGCTTGACGATTATGGAAGGCTTTGGACAGACCGAAACCACACTTTCCATTGCCAACTTTGTGGGCTCTACGCCCAAGATCGGCTCGATGGGCAAGCCCAGTCCCCTTTACGACATTGTGCTGCTTGACCCCGACGGCAATCCCTGCCCCACGGGTGACACGGGCGAGATCTGCATCCGCGTCAAGGATGATATCCCCTGCGGTCTGTTTATCGGCTACTATCAGGATGAGGAAAAGACCCGCGACGTATGGCACGACGGCTATTACCACACAGGCGACCAGGCAACCATGGACGAGGACGGCTACCTTTGGTTCGTCGGACGCATTGACGACGTCATCAAGTCCTCCGGCTACCGTATCGGTCCGTTCGAGATCGAAAGCGTCATCATGGAGCTGCCTTACGTGCTGGAATGCGGCGTCAACGCTTCCCCCGACGAGATTCGCGGTCAGGTTGTCAAGGCAAGCGTGGTGCTGACTAAGGGAACCGAGCCCTCCGAGGCACTGAAAAAGCAAATTCAGGACTACGTCAAATCACGCACAGCTCCCTATAAGTATCCCCGCATTGTGGTGTTCCGCGAGGAGCTGCCCAAAACCATCAGCGGTAAAATCATACGAAACAAGCTCTGATTTTTGTCGAGATTTTTTGCAGGTTGTACAAGCAAAACTTGCAAGAACCTATTGACACAAAACCCCTGTTATGATATAATAATAGGTAATTTCTTAAAAGGCGATGACGAAAAATTCGCATGGGAATTTCATTTCCAGAGAGTCGGCGGACGGTGCGAGCCGACAGTGACGCCCTTGCGATCTGGTTTTCGAGCCGAGGGAAGAACGCGCATGCCGGCGCAGCGCAAGTAGACCCCTCCGTGCAGCCGCGTTAAGGCGTGGGTGAGTGCATCCCGAAAGGGTGGCGACACACCCGTAAAGTGGCGCATTTGCGCAATTTGAGTGGTACCGCGGACATTGACCTATGCCCGTCTCAAGCAGGCTTGAGACGGGCACGCTTTTTTTCCGGGTGTACCCAACCAAACGAAGGAGAAGTCAATGATATGAGTAATCTGACAGGACTTGAACAAAAAATTGTTGAAATGGCGGCGCGTATTCGCGAGCTTCGTGAGATTGAGGGCTTGAGCGTTTCCTATATGGCAAACGCCGCAGGCGTCAGCCAGGAGGAATACCTGGATTGCGAGGCGGGAAAGCGTGACCTCAACTTTGCATTCATCTATCGTTGTGCGCAAGCTCTGCGCGTGGACGTGACAGAAATCATCGAGGGCTCAGCACCCAAGCTGCAGACCTATACGCTGACACGTCGCGGTACGGGGCAAAAGATCGAGCAGGCACACGGCATGAACTATTACAATATGGCGTACACCTTCAAAAGCAGGATTGCCGAGCCCTTGTTTGTGCGTGCCACCTACAGCGAGGAGCTGGAAAACGCCCCTATCGCAGTCACCAGCCACCAAGGGCAGGAATGCGATATCGTGATCGACGGCAGACTCAAGGTGCAGATTGGCGACCACGTGGAAATTCTGAGCGCAGGCGACACCATTTATTACGATTCCTCCATTCCGCACGGTATGGTTGCCGTGGGCGGCAAGGATTGCACCTTCTACGCCATTGTGCTTGACCCCGACGCAGCGGATCTGATCAAGGCGGTTGAGATGGGCGCAGCACCCACCATTGCGGTGCGTGACGACCAAAAGCGCGTTTGGCAGAATTTTGTGGACGTCAAGGAAAACGACAAGGGCGTTTTGCAGTCGCTTTGCTTCAAAAATACCGATCACTTCAACTTTGCATTTGATATTATAGATACGCTGGGACGCGAGAAGCCCGACAAGCTTGCCATGCTGCACGTGTCGGAGGACATGACCGAGCGCCGCTTCTCGTTTGGCGATATCAAGCGCGCTTCCTCCCAGTGTGCCAACTACTTCAAATCGCTGGGCATCAAGCGAGGCGACCGCGTCATGCTGATCTGCAAGCGACACTACCAGTTCTGGTTCTCCATGCTGGCGCTGCACAAGATCGGCGCGATTGCCATTCCCGCTACCAATCAGCTGCAGGAGCACGACCTTTCCTACCGTTTCTCTGCAGCAGGCGTCAGTGCCATCGTTTGCACGGCGGACGGTGACGTAGCGCGTCAGGTGGAGCTTGCCGAGCACGACGCCCCCACGCTGCAGACCAAGATTTTAGTCGGTGGCACGCGCGACGGTTGGCGCAACTTTGACGCAGAGTATTCCCTGTTCAGCGGCAAGTGGGAAAGAGATGAAAATTCCCCCGGCGGCGACGATCTGATGCTGATGTTCTTTACGTCGGGCACAACGGGATATCCCAAGATCGCAGCGCACAGCTACAAATACGCGCTGGGTCACTTCCACACTGCAAAATACTGGCATTGCGTAGACCCCGACGGCTTGCACCTGACCATTTCCGATACCGGTTGGGCAAAGGCAATGTGGGGCAAGATGTACGGTCAATGGCTGTGCGAGGCGGCAACCTTCGTTTACGACTTTGATCGCTTTGACGCATCCGTTATTCTGCCCATGTTTGCAAAATACCGCATTACCACCTTCTGTGCTCCCCCCACCATGTACCGCATGATGATCAAGCAGGATCTCAACAAGTACGATCTCTCCTCGGTCAAGCACGCAGCCATCGCGGGCGAGGCACTCAACCCCGAGGTCTACCACCGCTTCAAGCAGCTCACGGGGCTGGAGCTCATGGAGGGCTTTGGTCAGTCCGAAACCACCTTGGTCATCGGTAACCTTGCCGGCACCACACCCAAGATCGGCTCAATGGGTAAGCCCGTACCGCTCTACGACGTCTGCATCGTCGATCCCGACGGCAATCCCGTTGGCGTGGGCGAATCGGGTGAGATCGTCATCCGCACCGACAAGGAGCACCCGAACGGCTTGTTCCAGGGCTACTACAACGCCCCCGAAAAGACAAGCGAGGTATGGCACGACGGCTACTACCACACGGGCGACGTGGCGTGGCGTGACGAGGACGGCTACTACTGGTACGTCGGCAGAGTGGATGACGTGATCAAGTCGTCCGGCTACCGCATAGGTCCCTTTGAGATCGAGTCCGTCATCATGGAGCTGCCCTACGTCCTGGAATGCGGCGTCAGCGCAGCGCCCGATGAGATCCGCGGTCAGGTAGTCAAGGCAAGCATTGTGCTCACGGGCGGCAAGCAGCCCTCCGAGGAGCTCAAAAAAGAAATTCAGGCGTACGTCAAGTCGCGTACCGCTCCCTATAAATATCCCAGAATCGTGGTCTTCTGCGAAAGCCTGCCCAAAACGACAAGCGGAAAGATCATTCGCAACAAGCTGTGATGCAAGAAAAGCGCATTACGCTGTTCGTGGGGCACTACGGCAGCGGAAAGACCAACTTAGCAGTCAACTACGCCGCGCACTTATCCGGGCAGGGCAAGCGCGTGGTGTTGGCTGATATGGATATCGTCAACCCTTATTTCCGCTCCAAGGACAGTGAAGAGGAGCTCCGAGCACTCGGTATCCAAACGCTCTCCTCCCCTTACGCCAACACCAACCTGGACGCGCCCGCCATGCCGTCATCCTTTTACGGCATCTTTGAGCACAAAGACCGCTTTGCGGTACTCGACGTGGGCGGTGACGACCGCGGTGCAGTGGCACTGGGCAGATACGTACCCATGATCCGGGAGGAAAACGACTTTGAAATGATCTTCGTGGCAAACGCATACCGTGCGCTGACCCCTACTCCCGAGGACGCACTGGAGGTCATGCGTGAGATTGAGCTTGCGTGTAAGCTGCCCGTTACGGCGATTGCCAACAATTCGCACCTGGGCGAGTTTACCGACGCAGAAACCGTACTGGCTTCCGAATCCTACGTGCAAAGGCTGTGCGAGCTTTCGGGATTGCCGCTGGTCATGACCGCGTTTGAA
>JAFNZX010000317.1 GCA_017382615.1 Clostridia bacterium
GCTGACTCTCTCGGGGTTGAGGAATCGCTCGAAGAGCAGGTCGTAGCGAATGGAATCCACGTCGGTAATGCCCAGCACGTACGCCACAAGTGAGCCCGCGCCCGAGCCTCTGCCGGGACCTACGGGAATGCCGCGACTCTTGGCAAAGCGCACGTAGTCCTGCACGATCAAAAAATAATCTGCATAGCCCATCTGCACGATGACGTCAAGCTCATACTTGATTCTCTCGCGATAGGTCTGCTCGTCCGCCGCGTCAAAGGTGATCTGCCCCTTACCGACGCGCTCGGCAAAGCCGCGCTCGGCAAGCTCGCAAAGGTAGGTCACCGAATCCTTGCCGTCGGGACACGGGAATTTGGGCAGATACAGCGTGTCAAAGTCAAACTCTACCGAGCAGCGGTCGGCAATGCGCACCGTGTTTTCAAGAGCACCCTCGTACTGCGAGAACAGCATGCGCATCTCGTTTGTATCCTTATAGTAAAATTCGTCTGTTTCAAATCCGATGGGGCGACCGTCCTCAATGGACGAGTTGGTCTGAATGCACATCAAGATTGCCTGCGTGGCGGCATCGCGGCGGCGCAGATAATGGCAATCGTTGGTTGCCACCACGCCAAGCCCACATTCGCGCGCCAGGCTGTAAAGCTGCGGCAGAATCTGCTTTTGCTCTATCATGCCGTGATTTTGCAGCTCGATAAAAAAGTTATCCTTGCCAAAGAGATTGGCATATTCCATAGCTGTCTGCTTTGCGGCGGCAAAGTCCCCCGCGGACAGCTTGCGCGGAATTTTTCCCGCAAGGCAGGCGGAAAGCGCGATCAGTCCCTTGTGATGCACGCGCAACAGCTCCGCATCCACGCGCGGCTTACCGTAAAACCCTTCCGTAAAGCCTTTGGATACAAGGGTGATCAGATTTTGGTAGCCCTCTTTATTTTCACACAAAAGCACCAGATGATCCGCCCCTGCCTCGCTGCTCTTGGTCTTTTCAAAGCGAGATCCCGATGCCACGTAGACCTCACAACCGATAATTGGCTTGATGCCGGCTTTTTTGCAAGCCTTATAAAATTCCACCACACCGTACATCACACCGTGATCGGTAATGGCGACAGCGTGATGCCCGCATTCGGCAGCGCGTGCGGGAATATCCGCAATGCGGCAGGCACCGTCCAAAAGGCTGTATTCGCTATGCAAATGCAGGTGCACGAATTCGTTTGCCATGAGATCTCCTTTCTCTTCAAGAGTGATATACTCTGCTTTTCGCAGAGCGTTGCGGTAGTAATTTGCCAAAATGCAAATTTCAATTTTCAGATAGCATCAATCAGGCAGCTCGTTTGCCAGATCAATGAGTTTTTGCAATCGGTGATTGAGCCCCGATTTGGTAATGGGGGGCACGTGCGCCTGGGCAAGCTCGCCAAGGGCTGCGTCGGGATAGCGCAGGCGCAGCATGGCGGTATCCTGCAGCGCGTCGGGCAGCCCCGTCAGCTCACCGTACCGCTCCAGCTTTTCTATTGCCGCAATCTGCCTGCGTGCGGCAGAGACGAACTTGCCGATATTCCCCGTATCGCAGTTGGTCATGCGGTTCTCCAGCCCGCGAATCTCGCGCTCAATCTTTTTGTTTAGCAGCTCAAAGACCATGGTGCTACTGCCAAGCAGCGTCAGCACGTCCTCAACCCCTTGGCTGTTTTTGATATATACGCCCACGCCTTTTCCGCGTGTTACGATTCCCATCTTCAAACCATTCTGCGCAACAATTGTCTGCAATCCGCGCGCACGCGAAATTGTCGGGCACTTGAATTCCAGGTGTGATCCCGTGGCGGGATCAGACACAGTACCAATTGCGCAAAACGCACCGCGCAAGAAGGCAAACGTGCATTGCGGGCACTTGCAGACAGCGGAAAAATCCGCAGCCTCTCCCGCATCCCACGCAAC
>JAFNZX010000318.1 GCA_017382615.1 Clostridia bacterium
ACGGTTTCCCGAATTGAATAGTCGACCCCTTCCTCCCGTGACGCTACGCTACGGGATCCCACCTTCCCCCGAGGGGACGGCTTTTTAGCGCGCATCCGTTCCGCTTTCTTACCTGCAGTGAGTTTTTCTTAACTTAATAGCATTTCCTCCGGGAGGGGGGAAGGCTGGCGCAGGCTTGTTCCAAGCGCAGGGGGGAGAGCGCGAATACAATCGGTTTCTGCGCGTAATATCTCCATAGCAAAAGCAGAAGCCCACTAAAGACTTCTGCTTCACATATTTTCACCGTTAATTTGTCCGCCCCATGTGCAGTCTTTTTTGCTTGTGTCTTGTGTACAGCATGCCCGGCAGATAGAACGCCAGGGGCAAAAGCATATACAGCACGTACAGAATGACGGTGGATTGCCAATCCGCAAGCCACCCGAACAGGGAGGGCAGGAAGAAGGAATTGCACTTAAAGAACATGTAATCCGAGCCTATGGGGGAGTAGTTGACGATGTTGGCGGGGATGGACATGATCAGCGTGGGGATGGCGGGCAGAATCAGCTCCCAAGGTTTGTGGAGGTGCGTATAGCGATGGTAGCCCGTGGTCTGCATGAGGATAAAGCAGAACATCATCACACCGTGGAACAGCATGGTGTGAGCACCGGCAAAGGAGAGGATGGAATAATTGGGGAGTACGGTGATGGGATAAAAGAAGTTGATTGAAGCACCGATCAGCCCCAGCGTGCTAAGGTAGCCGCAGGCTGCTTTTTGCATATATTCGTTGCCCCACAGCGCAAAGGGCATGGCGTAAAGGAAAATACTGCAGGGATACAAGGGCAAAACGCCTCCCCACTCAAGGGCAATTTCGTGACCGCCTACCGTCTCCCAGACAATCTTGACGACCTCCCAGACCACCATAATCGCCCAAAGCACCGCCATGAGATTGCGCACGGTCCTGCGGCTGCATCCGCGCAGCTTGATCGCTAAGAAAATGATCAGCGCAAGAAGCAGTGCAGACAGGATGAAATGCAGGGGAGAGAACAGTGTGCCCACAAGTCTGTCGTGTACCAAAAAATCCTTGTGTGTAAAACAGTTTTGCAGCGTGTATATGAGATTTTCCATACAAAAGCCTCCTCTTGAATTGCTACGCATATTATACAAGACGTTTTCTGCATAGGTCAAGAGAGGGCGGAAAATCTTAATAAAAATTAAGGTTTTTGGGGGCTTTGCACGCAGGACTTGACAAGCCCTTACAAAGCGGGTATAATAAAGATATCAAGATCAAAGGAGGGGCGTATGGAAGCAAAAAAGAAAAGGCTGCGGGCATGGGTCTGCATCCTGCTTGCCGTGACGGTATTGCTGGGTGCGTGCGCGTTGACGCTGACTGCCGTGCTTGCATTTCGCGCATTTGGCACGGGCGGCTTGCTGACGCGCTCCGAGACCGTGGTAAAGACTGCACATTTTTCGGTCAACAGCGGCATGATGGGGTATTTCTTCACCGAACAGATAAATCGCTATTATGAGTATTACCACAAGGTGCTTCTCATATATGCCTCGGCTTCGTCCATGAGGGAGTTGGAGAGTATGACCTATCAATTCATGGGCATCCAAGATCCCGAGCAGCCCTTCAAGGAACAGGATTTTTCGGGCAAGACCGAGAACGGTGAGACTGTCACTGTGTTTGACTATTACATGGGGGTGACCGAGGAATACGTGACGCGCTTGCTGACGCTGTGTGAGTATGCGTACGCAGAGGACATCGGTCTGACGAAAGAGGACTTGGGGGAGATTGCCGAATCTGTTGATGAGATGGAGCGAACCTATCAAAGAAAGAAAAAAGCTGCCATGGAGGCTGATGAGCCGTACCCAAAAACCTTCGGGGCATATTTGCAGGAGCAGTATGGTGCGGTAATGACCAAGCAGGACGTACGAGAGTGCTTGGAGTTGATTCGGTTGGCACAGAAGGCGCAGCAAAGGATTGATGAGCTTTGTAAGCAAAGCCTAGCCTCTCGACCGGAGAGTGTTGAGCGGTACGCGCTCCTATATCACGCAGACTATTACATGGCGGATTTTTATCAGTATTGCTGCACGGTCAGCGATGAGAACATGGCAGACGAGGCGTTCAAGGCACAGAAGGCTGCGTTGTCTGCGCAGGCAAGGGCACTGGCAGAAAACACCGATATGCAAGACTTTGAGCGGACTGTCACCGAATTGCGCATCGCTGATGAAAAGAAACTCTACCGCGAAAAGAATTGGGTGAAGTATCTCAGAGAAAACGATTACGACGAGGCAAAGGCACAAGAGGCATTGCAGGCGTATTATGATGAAACGTTTACGGATGCGTATAAGAGCGTGCTGTTCCAATCGACGCTGATCGCTGAATATATGCCTTCCAATTACGAAAAGGATTTTGATGTTGTCATAAATGAAACGCCGAATTTCTCTTCTTCGGTCGTATATCCCGCGAACAAAGATCCCGTAAACGAGGTGCACGCGGCAAAGATGTACGATTGGCTGTTCGGAACTTGGGAAAACGGATATGAGGATCACGCGCATCCCGGGGATATGACGGTGGTTGAAACGACCACCGTAACGCAGGAGACGAATGAGTTCGGCTCTTACGAGGTGCAGACCTATACGGTTGCCGTATACAGATGTGCAAAAGAGCCTTACCGCGATACCCGGCCTGCCCAACAGTTTGGCTATGCGATTTTTAGTGATCGGGCACATGCGGAGCAGTTTTACGCAGAATTTTGCAAGGGCACGATGAATAAGGATACTCTGTATGACCTTGCGAAAAAAATGGACGGCAATAGCTCCCTGATTGGTTATGATGCGGTGGACGATGCGCTGATCAGTGATTTGCGCAGTGCATGGCAGGTGAAATGCGGTGAGAATTCATTCACAGGCAATCTCGCGGGGGCATATCAGTGGCTGGAAAACGCCAAACCGGGGGATTGCTCGGGCGTGCTTGAAGCGGAACTGCGTACACCTGTGGGGAGTGCCGTTTACAGTTCTTTCGAGACACTAAGCACTCCCGTCTACGCTGTTTTAATCTATGATGGCAGCGAGAATGAATATTGGTACACGCAGGCACTCGCGGGCGCGGCTGAGGAAGCAAGCGAGGAATGGTACGAGAAATGTCGGCTGGAATTGACCTTCAACCAAGACGCGTATGAGCTGATAGACAAATAAAAATCGAGGGGCGGATGCAAGATCCGCCCCTCATTTCTGAATTTAGGCTTATTTCTTAAAGATCT
>JAFNZX010000319.1 GCA_017382615.1 Clostridia bacterium
CTGGTAGAGCAGAATCAGAATGCAGACGGCTCGGTCAACGTACCCGATTGTCTGCGTAAGTACATTGGTCTTGACGTAATCAAGTAATTGACGTCAAATAGGCAGAACAGGTGTTCTGTTTTGAGCACTTGTTCTGCTCAACGCATAAAAAAGGAGGACTTGAATGTCCGCATTATTTTCCACTTTTACCATGCTTGGCAAAGATGCATCCGCGCAGCCCTCGCTATTCAAGGAGCTTTGGGAGTATTTTTCGGAAAAATATTTCACGCTGGATATCTCCCAATACGAGAACCTTGATATTACGATCGGCAATAACGGAGTCATTAACCTGTCATGGGCAATCATAGCGCTTTGTCTTGGCATCATTTTAGCAGCGATTTTAGGCGTTTATGAAAAGCGCGGGCTGGGCGAATTCGTTCGTAAGTTAATCTACGAGGAATGCTACACCCCCGAGAGTGCCAAAACGCTTACCGAACTGGGATTTACCAAAAATACTGCCGTGCGCGCCGCTTTACGCGCCGGATCACTGTCAAAGGTCGTTGTTTGTACGCAAAAGCAAGCATACGACGCAGAAATTGAACAAAAAAAGGCTGCTTACGAGCAAAACGCAACCAAAGACAGCCCACCCTTTAAAAGCGTGCGCTATAAGATCAACTACGAAACGGACACCTTTTACATTCCCAAGGAGGCATCCTACGCAGCCGACGTGCGATACGACAAAAAGGGATCGGGCATTGGAACGATATTAATCGCCGTGGTCATTGCGTTGCTGCTTGCCGTATTCGTCATATTTATTCTGCCCGATATGATGCGCCTGCTTGACAACTTTGTCGGTATGATGCGCCCCGAGGCAAATTATCACTAACACCCAACACAGAAAGGAATACCGCTATGCAAAGACCCCTGATCGGCATTACGTGCTCAAAAACTGACGACGGGAGAATCGCCATGAGTCAGAACTACCTCAATTCCATATGGGAAGCCGGAGCCATCGGCGTTTTTCTTGCGTATACCGAGTATGAGAACAAGCTTGCGGAGTATGCAGAGCTGTTTGACGGATTTCTGTTTGGTGGCGGCGACGATATGGATCCTGCGCGCTACGGCGAGGTCAAGCAGTTTGACAGTGTAGAGATCGACAGCGACCGTGATGCCTTTGAATTATCGCTTTACAAGCACGTAAAGGCAACCGGTAAGCCCATTTTGGGCATTTGCCGCGGCATTCAGCTGCTCAACGTAGCCGAGGGCGGCACGCTGTATCAGCATATCGACGGTCACAGACAAACTCCTACGCCGGGCACTGTTACCGAGCAGCCCGTTAAAATCACCGAGGGCAGTATGCTGCATGCACTGACAGGGCAAACGGATCTGTTGGTCAACAGCTTCCATCATCAGAACGTCAAGGTGCTTGCGCCCACGCTTACCGTTGACGCAATCAGCGAGGACGGCTATATTGAAGCAGCACACATGCCGGGACACAAATATTTCCTTGCAGTACAATGGCATCCCGAGATCTTCAGACAAAGCTCTCCCGCCATGCAAAGGGTATTTTGCTCCTTTGTGGATGCTTGCAGAGGTTCTCGCACATGAGAAATATGCAGCTGGCGGACATTCTCCGCCCCAAAACGCTTGATGAGATTGTCGGACAAGAACATTTGTTCGGTACTAAAGGGGTCGTGCGCCGCATGCTGGCAGGGGGAAGGATCACGAATATGATCTTTTTCGGCCCTCCCGGCACGGGAAAAACCACTGCTGCGTCGGCAATTGCGGCAGCGTCCGGCATGCAATTCCGCAAGCTCAACGCCACCCACGCTTCCACGCAGGATATCAAGGATATCATTGCCGAGACAAACAACGTGTTCGGCTCGGGCGGCATCCTCTTGTATCTGGACGAGATTCAATATTTTAACAGAAAGCAGCAGCAAACGCTGCTTGAATATATGGAGGACGGACGCATTACGCTGATCGCGTCCACCACGGAAAATCCTCATTTTTACGTCTATAACGCAATCATTTCGCGCTCTTCGCTGTTTGAATTCAAGCCCGTACCGCCAACAAGCGGTGCGAAAATGCTCAAACGGGCACTTGACTATCTCAACGAGGAGCACGGCACGCAAAAGACCGCATCGGACGAGCTGCTGGCTTACGTGGCAAAGGCGGCGGGCGGTGACGTCAGACGCGCGATCGGTCTGTTTGAAAACGCATTTTTCTCGGCTGACGACGAAATTTTGCGCGAGCATGCGGACGCCTTCAAGAGCGGCATCGGCAATTACGGTGACGACGCGCATTACGACCTTTTGTCCTGCCTGCAGAAGTCGATCCGCGGCTCTGATCCCGACGCAGCAGTGTTTTATACGGCAAAATTGCTGGAATCGGGCGAGCTGATCTCGGTTTGCAGACGCTTGCAGGTCATTGCAAACGAGGACATTGGCGCTGCGTACCCCATGGCAGCGGTGATTACCAGAGCTTGCTGTGAGTCGGCAAAGGAGCTGGGTATGCCCGAGGCAAGAATTCCTTTGGGTAACGCGGCAGTGATATTGGCAACCTCCCCCAAGTCAAATTCCACGCATATTGCGTTGGATATGGCACTGGAGGACGTCAGAGCAGGCAGGGGAACGGAAATTCCCGAGCATTTGCAAAGCCCCTTGAATAAGGGCTATCAGTATCCGCACGATTTTCCCGGTCATTACGTGCGCCAGCAGTATCTGCCGAGTGATCTGAAGGATAAAAAATACTATGTTCCCGCCGAAAACAAGACCGAACAAGCGGCAGCGGAGTATTGGAAGAAGATTAAGGGGAATTGAAAATTCAAGCGCCCTATACCCCGAGTGTCATCCTGAGCGTAGGAATTTCACAACTTGTTGTGAAATGACGGAGTCGAAGTTTTGGTGAGGGAGCAGCATATTTGCTGCGAGCCGATCCAAAACCGACGAGGATAATCGCAAAGCGATTAGACGAGGAAGGGATCTGCAAACGGTTTATGACACGCTTGTTCGCACAAAGTAATATTTTGAAAGTAAGCAGTATGGGATTACGAAAAAATGTAACAAATGCCAAGCAGACATTGAGAAAACCCATTGCAGATCCCGCTGCGCGCTTATCGCGCTTGCGGTTTTGCTCCGCTTCTTGTCCGCTTGCGGACATTCCGCTCCGCAAAACTTCGACTCCGTCATTTCGCAGATTGCTGCGAAATTTCTCCGCTCAGGATGACACTCGGGGGATGCGCTCACTACCTCAGCTTACCATGCAAAGAACACCTATCCCCAAAAAACAATAAAGGATAAAACTATGAACGTACCCGAACTCTACGGCTCACGCGTCTTTAACGATGACGTGATGCGTCAAAAGCTTCCCAAAGACGTCTACAAATCCCTGACCAACACCATCGCCACCGGCGGCGTCATCGATCCCGCTATCGCAGGTACCGTTGCCTCCGCCATGAAGGACTGGGCAATCGAAAAGGGAGCAACCCACTTTACGCACTGGTTTCAGCCCCTTTCGGGCGTGACCGCCGAAAAGCACGATGCCTTTATCTCCCCGCTTGGCGATAAGGTCATCATGGAGTTTTCCGGTAAGGAGCTGATCAAAGGCGAGTCCGATGCATCCTCCTTCCCCTCGGGCGGCTTGCGCGCTACCTTTGAGGCAAGAGGATATACCGCGTGGGACCCCGCATCCTATGCCTTCGTCAAGGACGGCACGCTGTACATTCCCACCGCTTTTTGCTCCTATACGGGTGAGGCTCTGGACACCAAAACCCCGCTTTTGCGCTCTATGGACGCACTTAACACGCAGGGGCTGCGTATCCTGCGCCTGTTTGGCGACAATACGACCACCCGCGTATGCGCCACGGTTGGCGCGGAGCAGGAGTATTTCCTTGTCAATAAAAAGTATTTTGACCGCAGAAAGGATCTCTCCTATTGCGGCAGAACGCTGTTTGGTGCACCCGCACCCAAGGGACAGGAGATGGAGGATCACTATTTCGGGCCTCTGAAAACAGCCGTTTCCGCCTTTATGTCGGAGCTGGACAGAGAGCTGTGGGCACTTGGCATCAACGCCAAAACCAAGCATAATGAGGCAGCCCCCTCTCAGCACGAGCTCGCTCCCATCTATACCACCGCAAACGTAGCGGTAGACCAGAATATGCTGACGATGGAGTATATGAAAAAGGTCGCAGAGCGTCACAGCCTTGTTTGCCTTTTGCATGAAAAGCCCTATGCGGGTGTCAGCGGCTCGGGTAAGCACAATAACTGGGCACTTGCAACGGATACGGGTAAAAATCTGACCGATCCCGGCAAAAAGCCCGGCGAAAATATGCAATTTTTGCTGATTTTGGCAGCCGTTTTGCAGGCTGTGGACGATTATCAGGGACTTTTGCGCCTCTCCATTGCCACCGCAGGCAACGATTCGCGTCTTGGCGCGGATGAAGCACCGCCCGCCATTATCTCAATCTTTGTGGGCGAGGAGCTGGAGCGCATCATAAAATCCATCATTCACGGTCAATCCTACGCAGGCGCAAATCGCGCCACCATGAATTTGGGCGTGCCCTCCATTCCCACCTTCCGCAGAGATACCACCGACCGCAACCGTACCTCTCCCTTTGCCTTTACGGGCAAGAAATTTGAGTTCCGTATGCCGGGTGCTGCACAAAATATCGCCATGCCCAATATCGTGCTCAATACCGCCGTGGCAAAATCCTTCTGTGAGTATGCGGACAGACTTGAAAACGCTGCTGATTTTGACGCAGAGCTGCACGATTTGTTGCGCGAGGTGTTTACCAAGCATGAGCGCATTCTGTTCAGCGGTAACGGTTATTCCCGCGAATGGGAAATTGAGGCGGAAAACCGCGGACTTTGCAATTACCGCCGCTCGGTGGACGTGTATCCGCACATGACAGACGAGGAAAACGTCGCTTTGTTTGAAAAATTCGGTGTCATGAATCGCACCGAGCTTACCTCCAGGCAGGATATTCTGCTGGAAAATTACGCCAAGATCATCAATATTGAGGCGCAAACCATGATCGTGATGGCGTCGCGCGAGTATATCCCCGCCGTGGAGGAATATATGTGCCGCCTTGCCACCACCGCAAACCAAAAGAAAGAGGTGCTGGGTCCCGGCTCAATCGGCGTGGAAAAGGACGTTTTGTCCAAGCTCAGCACGTATAACGAACAGGCTTACGCCGCGCTGGAAGCGTTAAAAAAGGCAGATAAGGACGCCATCGCGCAGGGAGATCACCTTGCCGTCGCACGCGCCTTTGCAGATCGCGTTGTGCCCGCCATGCAGGCGCTGCGCGCTCCCGTGGATGCCATGGAAACGCTCATGCCCTCCGCACTCTGGCCCGTTCCCACCTACGGTGAAATGACGTATAAGCAATAAAAAGCTACATTAATTATATATGGGTATGGTTTTCGAGAAACGGACCATACCCATATTATCATTATAAACAAATTACATTTTATATATTTGTATATAATGCTGAAAATCATTTTTATAGTAATTTTTTCTTGCAAATATGTAAGGACTATGGTATCATTATAAATACCTATTGATTAGGAAAAGAAAAAATCATGAAAGGAAAAAGTATCATGAAAAAGTTACTCGTTTTGTTGGCACTTTGCATGGTTATCTCCGTCGTTCTGGTTGCGTGCGACACGCCCGAACAACCCGTAGAAGACACCACCGCAGGTACCACCGAAGCCCCCACCACCGGTACTGAGGCTCCTTCCGAGACTGAAGCTCCTACTACGGACACTGAAGCTCCTACTACGGACACTGAAGCTCCCACTACCGACACCGAAGCTCCCACCACCGACACCGAATCCGAGACCGAGCCCCCCGTGGTAATCGATCCCGTTAAGGTCGGCATGTCCTTCGACCAGCTCTACACCGGCAATGGCCCCGCTACTGCAGGTGAAGAGAACTTCTTTGCTCCCGGCAGCTCCTCCTCTTGGGATGGCAATGCTGTGATCGAAGACTACAACGTTCAGTACGTAACCGTTTGGGGTTGGGTTGCATTCTTTGCTGAAACTCCCGGCACCTTCGGCTACCAGATCGGCGATGCTGATCCCGTATTCGACGCTGCATTCTTCGTTGAGGCTGAACAGCCCGTTGTTGACGCTGCTCTCGCTCAGGGCGGTAAGAGCGCTGCAAGAATGCACATCTCTATTCCCGTTGAGTACCTCGCAGGCGAAGAGATCGTAATCAAGGCCGTTGCTAAGGACGCCGTTGGCACCGTTGAGACTCTTGTTGAGTTCAAGCTCACCAAGCCCGTTAACCCCAACGCTCCCATCGCATTCATTCCCGCTGCTGAAATGGCACCCACTATCCCCGGTTCTGTTGATATTACCGGCACTGAAATGAGTGCTGACGGTCAGTACGTTACCATCACCACCGGCAACACCAACAATGACCCTTACCACGATCCTAACTATCTGCTTCCTATGTTGACCGGTAAGGCAACCGTTGCTCAGTTCGTTGCTATCAAGTACCGCACCTCCGTTGAAGGCGCTCGCAGCGAAGTTTTCGTTGGCTCCGGTCAAGGTCCTAACGGCCAGGGCGACAACTACGCCTTTGATGTAGTAACCGACGGTAAGTGGAACCTGGCTATCATCGACCTTGCTAACACTCCCGCAGTAGTTGATAACGTGATCAACTATCTGCGTTGGGACCCCTACGTTGGTACTGCTGAAACCTCTACCATCGATATGGCTTACATCGCTCTGTTCTCCTCTGCTGAGGCAGCTGTCGCTTACGATGCTAACTTCAAGGGCGTACTCGTTGACACCCTGAACGTTCCTACCTCTGATTGGACCGTAACCGGCCACCGCCAGGGTATCATGGATTCCACCGACGGCATGGTTGCTGCAGGCGGCGTTGAGTTCGGCGCTCTCTTGCACCAGGGTTACATCTACGTTGGCGATATCAACCTGGCTGAAATGTCCAAGGTTGTTATCTACTTCGGTATCGACGGTTCTCAGACCACCATCGACCTGCACGCTGCTTCCGCAAACAACCGCATCATTCTGACCTCCGCTGACCAGGCTATGACCAACTCCCCCACTGAGGAAGTTGTTCTGGCTGCTAACACCTACACCGAGCTCGGTTGGGCAGTTCATGCTATCGAGATCGATCTGACCGGTGTTGACTACAACGGTCCCGTTTACGTAACCTACGACACTCTGCCCGGCACCTTCATGCTCATCAGCTCCGTTGAGTTCACTTACGATCCCGACTACGTTGAGCCCGAAGAGCCCGCTGAGCCCGTAATCGGCTCTGCTGACTTCAACACCATC
>JAFNZX010000320.1 GCA_017382615.1 Clostridia bacterium
ATGCGGGTACGCGCCAAAAAGCCGTCCCCTCGGGGGAAGGTGGGATCCCACAAGCGCAGCGCAGTGGGAGGAAGGGGTAGCGTATCAAATTTGGAACGTTTTGTTTCGTACAAATCGCATACAAAATTGACAAAATGACGGTTTCCCGCGTTGAATAGTCGACCCCTTCCTCCCGTGACGCTACGCTACGGGAGCCCACCTTCCCCCGAGGGGACGGCTTTTCGGCGCGCATCCGTTCCGCTTTCTTGCCTGCAGTGAGTTTTCCTTAACTGAATGACTTTGGTTGATGAATCAGCCCCTTTTTTGTCCTTGACAAAAGGGAAGGGGTATGGTATACTGAAGTTACAAAATACAGAAAGTGAGCTCATGCTATGAAAAAGTTCTTGGCAATACTTTTGACCCTTGCAACGCTGGCTTCTTTACTGGTTGCTTGTGCGGAATCCGACACTCCGGAGCAGAATACGGGTGCTGTAAGCGAGACCGAGGAGGTTTTGCAGCTGGATAACGTTCCTGCAGACCTCAAGTTTGACGGTGAGGATATCGTCGTGATCAGCCGCTCCATGCAAGGCTGGACGCAGGACGAGGTGTACGTGCCCGAGCTCAACTCCGAGCCGGTCAACGACGCCATGTTCAATCGTAATGTCGCGGTGAGCGATCGCCTGGGCGTCAATATCGTTTCCGCTGCGATTGAGGATCCCAGCGCGTACGTGCCGGTTGAGGAGGTGCAGCGCGCCGTTAAGGCAGGCTCTGCGGACTATGACCTGCTGGCAGGTGCTGCTTACGTGGCTGCCCCTGCGGCTCTGGACGGAACGTTTTACGATCTGACCGATTTGCAGTATCTGGATCTGGAGCAGGATTACTGGATGCAGGATTATAACGATGCCATCAGCTATCAGGGCATGCAGTTTACGGCAACGGGTATGATCGCGCTCTCTACCTATCGCTTTGCCTTTGTCACGCTGTTCAATAAGGAGGAGTTTGATAATAAGGCTGTTCCGTATCTGTACGAGGCGGTGGCAAATAACGAATGGACGCTGGATTACCAGGCAAGCCTTGCCGAGGACTTTTATCGCGATACCAACGGCTCCGGTAAGGCGGACGAGGGTGACTTCTTTGGCTTTGTGTCCTGCTGGGGCATTAACGTGGATGCATATTGGGCATCCTGCGACCTGCCTATCGTAGAAAAGAACGCACAGGGCGAATATGAGTTCGTGCTGGATATTGCGCGTTACTCCGACGTCATGGATAAGGTTTTGTACCTGCTGTACGATTGCGGCGGCACGTCGGTGTACGATGCCATTACCGATAACGTTGAGCAGGATTTGATGCGCGAGGTATTCTCGCGCGGTGAGAGTGCTATGACCACGCTGCGTCTGGTGGCGGTCGAGCAGCCCGACCTGCGTAATATGGAGCAGGCGTACGGCATCGTGCCCGTACCTAAGTATGAGGCTTCTCAGCCTGAGTACGGCACCATTATGCACGACCAGTTCACGGTGTTCTGCATTCCCGTAACGGTAAGCTCGAAAAAGCTTGAAATGGTTGGCGCGACCATGGAGGTCATGGCTTCCGAGTCCGAACGACTGGTCAAGCCCGCGTATTACGAGATCGCGCTCAAGCGCAAGTATATGAGTGACCCCATTGCCTGGGATATGCTGGATCTGATTTTTGACGTCATGCGCATTGACCCTGCCGTGGTATACGTCAATGCCCTGGGCGGCCCTCACCAGACCATACGTACGATCGCATCTTCCAAGAAGAATACGGTGTCGTCCACCTGCAAGAGAATGGATAAAAACGTGGCCAAGCAGATTTCCAAGCTGCAAAACAAGCTGGATAAGCTGTTGGAGTAATCATTTCACAATGCCGCAGAGCAGCGTTTACGCTTGCTCTGCGGTTGTCGCAATGTTGCAAATCTGCGCTTTGCTTGCCCGGTAGCAAATGATATACTACGGTTAATTTGAGGAGTCAATATGAACGAAAAACAGCTTTGCATGTATGCATTTTTTACTGATATTTTGCGCCGTGAGAGTGCCGACGAGGCGGCGCGCTTTGCAAGGGAGTGCGGCTTTGAGGCGGCGGAGATCTTAGAGGGGATACGCCCCGGGGCGGCACCGTTGTTTGCAGATCTTTTTGCAGCCGAGCAGGCAGCGCGGCAAATGGCGGCGCACGGGGTGCGCTGCGCCTGCTATTCGGTCAGCGTCAATATTCTGTCAAATGAAACGGGACGGACGTATGACGTACCTGCAGTAGAGGCACTCAAGCATTCCGCCGATTGTGCGCGCATTCTGGGCTCGCCCTTTCTGCACCATACGCTGACCATCGACTACGAGCCGCCTGTCGGGCAGACTCGGACGGTTGCAGACATTCTGCCTGCGCTTGTGGAGCGGGCAGAGCAGCAGCTGCTTGCATGTATAGAACGTGTCAATTTGCACAAAAAGAATGCGGATGGAAGTTTGATACTTGACAAACTTACATAAGATGTGTTATACTGAACGCAATGAAAATAGGAAAGAGGAAGCGTCATGAAAAAATTACTCGCACTTCTCCTTGTGTTTGCTACCATGATCTCCGTGCTGGTTGCCTGCGCTGAAAATACGGATGGACAGCCCGATGATACCGTCAACTCCGAAACGGGCGAGCCTATGCAGCTTGACAACGTTCCCGCTGATCTGAAATTTGACGGTGAGGACGTCACCATCATCAGCCGTGCGTATCTCGGCTGGACGTGGGACGAGGTTGCCGTGCCCGAGCTGAATTCCGAGCCGGTCAACGACGCCATCTATAACCGTAACATCACGGTAGGCGACAGACTCAATATCAACATCGTGTCCCATCCCATTGAAGAGGTGGACCAGGCAAAGCCCATTACCGAGGTGGAAAGAGCGGTGCTTGCGGGCTCGGATGAATACGACCTTTTGGCAGGCGCGTGCTATCTGGTGCTGCAGTCCTCTATGGAGGGAACCTTCCGCGACATGACGGGGCTGGAATATCTGGATCTGACGCAAAATTACTGGACGCAGGATTATAACGAGGTCATCTCGTATAACGGCAAGCAGTACAGCGCAACGGGTATGATCGCACTGTCTACCTATCGCTTTGCTTTCGTTACCATGTTCAACAAGGTGGATTTTGATAATAAGCAGGTGCCGTATCTGTACGAGGCGGTCAATAACAGCGAATGGACGCTGGATTTCCAGGCAGCTCTTGCCGAGGACTTTTATCAGGATCTCAACGGCAACGGCAAAAAGGACGAGGGGGACTTCTTTGGTCTGATTACCTCGCCCTATATCAGCACCGACCCCTATTGGGCTTCGTGCGATCTGTCGCTGGTGGAAAAGAATGCGGACGGTGAGTACGAGTACGTGGTGGATACTGCCAGATTGTCGGACGTTGCGGACAAGGTGCTCATGCTGTTCTATGAAAGCGGTACGCTGGTGTATCCGCATACCGGTGCGGACGCTGAGCAGGACGATATCCGTATCGCGTTTGCAAGAGGGGACGGTGCGATGTGCACCACGCGTCTGGTGGCAGCGGAAATGGGCGATATCCGCAACATGGAGGATGCTTACGGCATCGTGCCCATGCCCAAGTATGATAGGGCGCAGACCGAATACGGCACGCTGCAGCACGACCAGTTTACCGTATATGCCATTCCCGTCACTGTCAAGGACGACAGATATCAGATGCTTGGTGCGGTGTTGGAGGTTATGGCTTCCGAGTCCTTGCGCACGGTCAAGCCTGCGTATTATGAGATCGCGCTCAAGCGTAAGTACATGAGCGACCCCGTCGCGTGGGATATGCTGGATCTGATCTTCAACACGGTCAGGATTGATGCAGGTATTGTATATACCAACGTGCTGGGTAACCCGCACGATGCGTTCCGTCAGATCATCACGGGCAAAAAGAATACCGTGTCGTCCAGATTCAAGAAGATGGAAAAGACGGTGACAAAAAATCTGTCCAAGATGGTTGATAAGATGGATAAGCTTGGATAAATCCATAGTTAGGGGCTGAGTGATGCACTCAGCCCCTATTACATTGGCGAAGATGTGAAAGAGCGTCCGTGTGATGCACCTCATCCACCGCAACCGCGTCATTGAAACTCGCCCTCCTCGTTTCTGCTTCCGCTGCGGTCTCCCTTCCCCCGCGGGGAAGGC
>JAFNZX010000321.1 GCA_017382615.1 Clostridia bacterium
ATTGCCGCTTCTCACTATCATTCTATGTCGAAGGCTTGGATGTGTTCCGACTTTTTGTCGGTGCTTGACGAAAAAAGTCAGCCCGATGGGGCTGATCAATTAACGGGAAAAGCGCAATACCCCTCGTGTCATCCTGAGCAAGCAAACACCCCTGTGTGGGTGTTTGCGCGTCGAACTTTCAAAAATCTGCAACAAATTGCTGATTTTTGAAAGTCAAAACGCTTGCAGCGTTTTGAGGATCTACGAGGGGGCGTCGTGCTCGTGAGATCCGAACGGCTCCGCCGTTCACCCGGTACTTCGCCCGGGGTTAGACAAGCTCAAGATGACACGAGCACTGTGTAGCCGCCCGTAGATCCCGCGCTTCGCGCGCCCCTTCGGGGTTCGACTACGGAATTTCGCAACCTGTTGCAAAATTCCTCCGCTCAGGATGACACGGGCGGGGCTTCCGTATATGACAAAAGCAGAAGTCTATGACTCCTGCTTTTATTTTGCTTATTTTTTCGCTAATTCATCATCCCCATCGGGCTGACTTTTTCGTTTTAATCAATCTTGACGGGCATACCCAGTCTGTCGGATTCAAATGCAGCCTCCATGATCTTCATAACGAACATCATCTGCTCGTGCGTAACGATCTGCTGCTCTTCACCGTCAATTGCCTTGACGAAGTTACGGTAGAAGTCGTGCACGTCAGCCGCAGGCTGGGGACTGGACTTCTCGGTAATCGATTTTTCGTCTCTGGGAGCCATGGTCTTGGTCAGACCCGCTGCGGTCTGAATGGGCTTTGCATCCTTGACAGACCAGTCGTGGCAATATACGATGCGGCAGGGCTGCAGCCAATCGGGAATCATGGCAGAGCCGTTGTTACCGGACATGTAGAAGCGGGGCATATTGATAAAGTTGGAGGTGCCGACCTCTACGTGGCAGGTCAAATCTCCCTCGTAGAACATATCCAGCTTGAAGCCGTCGTCCACCTCGTCGTTGGTGATGTGATCGCACTTGCACCAAACGCTCTCCAGTTTACGGTCGTCTACGATGTTCACGATCTGGTCGATCAGGTGCACGCCCCAGTCCAGCATCATGCCGCCGCCGTGCTCCTTTTGGCCTCTCCAGTCACCGGGGATGCCGCGAGAGCCGTGCACGCGGGATTCCATGGAGTACAC
Organism: Clostridia bacterium; assembly: GCA_017382615.1. Lineage (GTDB taxonomy): Bacteria > Bacillota > Clostridia > Oscillospirales > CAG-272 > SVQP01. Next base: position 1,161 of record JAFNZX010000321.1, read on the forward strand.
TCTGCCAAGGTCGCCGCTGTGGTAAACGTCACGCATAACCAGAAATTCACCGTCCCAACGGCGGTTCTGGTGTACGGTAAAGCGTCTGTCATATTTGTGGGAGGCATCGATCATTTCCTGCAGGTCTGCAGAGGAAAGCGTAACGGGCTTTTCCGAAATGACGTGCTTACCTGCCGCCATAGCTGCGATTGCCAGAGGCTTATGCATGTCGTTGGGAACTGCGATGACCAGAAAATCCACCTCGGGGTCAGCCAGGACCGCCTCAAAGGAGGGATATGCGTAAATGCCGATTTCCTCGGCTGCTTTATTTCTTTCGGGCTTGATATCGTATACGCCCTTGAGATTTACAACGTCGTTGGATCTTTGGAAGTGGCAGTGCCAGCCGCCCATGCCGCCAAAGCCGATTACTACTGCGTTTTTCTTTGCCATGATGTATCTCCTTTAATGGGAAAGTATTATACTGTAACTGTATTATAAGACAAAAAATGCACACAAACAAGACAAAATTGGGCGTCCGTTGGAACAATGTTGCTATATTTTGTCATGCGAAAATATTTTTTGTGCACAGTGTAAGAAATTTTCAAAATGCTCTTGTGAAAAACGCAAAAATCGGGTATAATAAGATGATTATTCATGTTTTAATGAGGAAGATTATGGCAAATAACGAGAGAATGAACAAGATCCGCAATTTTTCGATCATTGCGCACATAGATCACGGTAAGAGTACGTTGGCAGACCGACTGCTGGAAGCCACCAGTACCGTATCCAAGCGCGAGATGGAGGAACAGCTGCTGGA
>JAFNZX010000322.1 GCA_017382615.1 Clostridia bacterium
ACCTCAACAAGACCGCCCTGTATTTCGGGATACTGCTCCTGAAAATTGCGCACTGCTGCAAAAGCACCCACAAACAGCGCAACAATCAACAATGTGCTGATTATAGCGGCAATCGCAAGCACGCGCAGCCCGATCTTACGGCGCACGTTGACGCGCACGTCGGAGCGAGCCAACAACTCACAATCCGCTTCACCCATGAGTTCAAAAAGTTGTAATTCGGTCATAGGTAAATCCCCTCCTCTTTCAGATAATCTTTGAGTTTTTGTCTTGTACGAGAAAGAATTTTGAGCACGTTATCCTGCTTTATGCCGTAACGCTTGGCAATTTCCTGCGCCGATTCTGCGTAAAAGTAGCGGCGCAGAAACACGTTGCAATCGCGCTCGGGCAAGCTATACAGAAAGGCATTGAACACGCGCGCAAACTCCTGCTTATCCATTTGCGCCTGCACCTCGGTATCGGGCGAGGCAATGTCACCAAGCTCTGCAATCGCCTCCACCGTATGCCCGCCGCGCTTTTGGCGGTGCTGCGCTTTATAGCGATTGATGGCAAAATTGCGCGTGATCCTGCCAAGATAGGTGCGCAGAATAGGCGGATTGGCAGGTGGCATCGAGTTCCATGCGCAAAGCCAGGTATCGTTGACACATTCCTCGCTGTCCTGCATATTGTGCAGAATATTCTGCGCGATGCTGGTGCAATACGCGCCGTATTTGGCATTCGTCTGTACGATTGCCTGCTCGTTTCTCTGATAGTACAGTTCGATGATCAATTGATCTTGCATGTCCGGGCTCCTTTCATTGTCTCTCTGCCTTATAAAACAACTTTTCTTTCCGATCCTGACAGATTTTTGAAAAATTCTTAAAATTTTATCCCGCCAACGGCAAAAGCCGTTGGCGGGTGTATTTTGTATGCGTAGTTTTACGGAACATGCGCTCGGGGATCTTTGTAGGGGCGATCATTGATCGTCCCGCTGAGCAGTTTGGAATTGTATCCCTGAGCGGGTTTCCAAACGATTTTACTTGGGACGACCAATGGTCGCCCCTACATTCAATCCGAAACAATCCCGTTGATGCGCGGGCGAATCGTGATTCGCCCCTACGGAGCGTATGCTATTACACGATCTCAACCTGACACATTTTCATGGCGTCAAGTGCGTTCTGATGGCTCTCGGGGGTCACGCCTGCGCAAGCGTTTGCCACCACGAAAAGCGGAATTTCGGGGTAATATGCCTTGATCAGCAATGCGTTGGAAATGACACAAATGTCGGTGCACAGACCGCAGAGCGTGATGCTCTCAATGCCCTGCTTATCGGCAAGCAGCGCGATCAGCTCCTTTGATCCAAAGGTCAGCTTGTCGATGGGCTCGGTTGTGCGCAGCGCGTCCAGCGCGGGTACGATCTGCCAGCCCTCGGTATCCTTGATGCAATGCGGCACGGGCAATTTCTTGCCCTCCTCGGTGCTCATGTAGTTTTCAAAATGCGTGTCGCGGGTGAAGTACACCTCACCGTCAAAGCCCTCGATCAGCGCCTTGACCGCGGGCACGATAGCGACAGCCTCGGCAGAGCCGAGCGCTCCGTCCACAAAATCCTTTTGCATATCGACAACAATCAAAACTTTCATGATATTTCTCCTTTAATTGATTTGAATACAAACGACCTCGCGCGGATTGAACAAGCGCGGAACGATGCCGCCCGTGTTTGCCGTGCCGCGAGAAATGATCAGTCTGCCCTCGTGCATCCCCGCCGTATATTTTGGGAAAATGCCTTGATCGGGCGCGAAGATGCCTCTGCCGAAAATGCGCCATTGACCGCCATGCGCATGCCCCGACAGCACAAGGTCCACGTCCTTATCGCGCAGACATTTGGCGTAATACTCGGGATGGTGGCAAAGCAATATCCTATAGCCGTCATGGGCAAAAAACGCGTCCAGGGCATCCGTGTCGGGCAAGCCGCTCGCGTTGAGCAGCCCCGTGCCAAGTCCGCCTATGGCAATCCCCTGCCACTCTGTATGGGTATTATGCAAAAAGCATGCGCCGCTCTGCTTGATCCTCGCCATATTCTCGGGCGTGATGCGCACCTGATCGGGCGCAGGCGGATATTTGCGCAGATGCCTGTGGCTTGCGCCTACCTCATGGTTTCCCGGTGCGTAAAACGTGGGCGCGATCTTGCAAAGTGCCTCCAGCGCGGTAAAGCCCGATGCATTTTTCTCGTCCATTGTGCCGTCCAGTGCTTCAATCAGGTCTCCCGCGATGCAGATAAGATCGGGAGAGATACGCGTCACGGCATCAAGCATTCCGTCAAAGGGGCGGTTGTGCAGGTCTGCCACAAGAGCTACGCGCAGCGAGCGCGGTAGCTTGGGGGTATTCAATTTGTACGTCGTGATCCTCATACCGTGCTCCTTTGCATTTATTTTTATTATTATAGCGCATTTTTTCCCGAATGTCAAGATTTTGCTTGACGCGTGCGTGCGGATTTGCTATAATATACGTATCAATCACGGGAGGTGCGGCATGACGTACGAGCTTTGCAATATTGGCGATTATACCGAAGCGCAATACGGTGCTATGTACCGCGCCGCTGCGCCCGAAAGGCAGGCGCGTGCGAACAAGTTCAAGCATGAGGACGACCGCAAACGCTGTCTGTGTGCCGATATGCTGGCAAGAAAAATGCTTGCTAAGGCAGCGAACGTTGCACCCGAGGAGGTTGCGTTTACCTATGGCGACAAGGGCAAGCCGCATGCCAACCTTCCCCTGCACTTCAACGTCAGCCATGCGGGAGAATTTGTGCTTTGTGCCGTTGCGGACGCACCGATCGGGGTGGATATCGAGCAGATCAAGCCCTTCCGCGCAGGCATGGTGGCGCGGTATTTCACCGTTGCCGAGGCGGCGTATATTTGGGGCAACAATCCCTCACCCGAGGGCAACGTAACCGATCCGGACACCTGCGCGCGGTTTTATCGCGTGTGGACGGCAAAGGAGGCGTACGTCAAAATGACGGGCACGGGGATTTCCACCGATTTGACCGCTGTGTGCTACGACCCCGTTGCACAAACCGTGTGCGGCATCACATTGATCACGCCCGACGCCCCCGATGGGTACGTCATAAGCATCATAAAAAGCGACCTTGCGTAAAGGCCGCTTTTTTTCTATATTTGCATAAACGCTGCAAAAGCTGTCATAATAGGAGTACTACGTATTTCAAGGGAGATTTTATGAGCGTTTTAGGTGTTACCGCCACGGCGTTGGCTCTTCCCTGCGCTTTTGCGCTAACGCGCGGCAGGCAGATCTGGCGGCACAGCATTGTATCGAAGCACGGTATTGAGGAATGCAGCTACGTGCGCTTAGGCGGCATCAGACAATATATTCAGATCCGCGGGCAGGACGTGCGCAATCCCATTATTCTGTTTTTGCACGGCGGTCCGGGCAATCCCACCTCTTGCCTTTCCTACCACTACCAAAAGGGACTGGAGCAGGATTACACTCTGGTCAACTGGGATCAGCGCGGCTGCGGCCGCACCTTTTATGCCAGCCGCGGCAAGGATGCCCCCGTTTCCTGCGAGCAGATCCTTTGCGACCTGGACGAGCTGATTTGCTATCTCTGCGCTCGCTTTGGCAAGCAAAAAATCATTCTGCTGGGCTATTCCTGGGGCACGGTACCGGGTGTACTGTACGCCAAATCCCACCCCCGGCGGCTGCATTGCTATCTCTCGGTCTGCCAATGCGTGCATATTTTGTCGGGGGCAGTCTATGCTGCTGCGCAAGCGGCTGCCAAAGCGCGTCTTGCAGGGGAGGTCGCACGTGCAGAGCGGCTGGAGGAGCAGATCAAGGACTTTTGTGCGCGAAAGGAGCATTTCTCCAAAAGCGGATTTTTGGCGTACTCTCATCTGCGCGATGCAACGTGCGCGTATCAAAAAAACGCAACCTGCAAATCCATGGCGGCATATATAGGCACGGGGCTGCTCTCACCCGACAGTGACCTGTCGGATCTGCGCTGGAAGCTGCGGCAGATGCTGCTGCCACACGCCTATTTTGCGCACGAAGAACCGCTCATTTCCTATCTTGGTATGGACTTTGACCTGCGCCGTCTGCCGCCCTCCTTTGACACGCCCGTCTACTTTTTGACAGCGGATGACGACCGCATCTGCCCCGCCGATCTGATTGATGAATATTATCACAAGATCAACGCCCCCGACAAGCGTATATTACGCATCCCGGGCGGGGCGCATACGGTATTTTTTGATCAACCGGAGGTGTTTTGCAATAGCGTCAAGACGCTATTGCAAAGTGATATTGCGACTGCGTCGCAGTGATATTCCGCTCAGGCGGAGTGATATTGTTACTGCGCAACAGTGATATTTTAAGCCCAAAGCGATATCCGCTTTGGGCTTAAAATTGTTTTTAGTTAGTCAAGATGATGCTTTGCAAGTCAAATACATCGCCCGGCTTGCCGCCGTTAAAGAAGTCAAGACGAAGCTGGTGCACCTCACCGCTCCAGCCTACGGGGATGCGCACGGTGTGCCATTGTCCGTCAGCAACCGTATCAAAATGAACCGAAACGCCGCCCGTCGGATTTTGGAACGAGCCTGCGCACAAGAAAATCTCAGCAGAGTTTTCTGCTTGCGAATTGCTTGCATGCGTACGGTAGGTAATCTCTATGACGCTGTAATCATCCGCATCCAGCTTGGCACCGTTCTGCTCGTACTTGATATGCACGTAAGGGTCATGTCCGTCACCGGCAATTCTCAGGCGGAAGTAGCCAAGTGCCGAATACGTGCCCTCGCTGCTGTTATATCCGTCAAACAGATCGCTGCGGTCTGCCTTGGAAAAGTCCAGATGCGAAAATTCCTTGTCCTCCTCGTCCTCGGTCACCACGCGGTCACCCCAAACGGTATCCAAGTAAATAAGACGCTTGGTAAGCCAGCCGTAGACAAAGGACGCAGCATCCATATGCTCTTTAAAGCTAAGCACGTCATCCGCCTGGTGACCTTGATTGATGCCGCCAAGCACGCGCCAACGGTCAAAATTACGGTCAAATGCATCCTTGTGCTGCTGTGCATCAACAGGAATGCTCTCACAGATAGCAAACAGATCCTCGCGCTGCTCCATCCAGATGGGCTTGCACATCTCTCTGAACCACTCGGCATTGCAGAACAGCACGTACCAAGTATTGACGCGCATACCGTCACTGACAGAGAAATTCGCCGCATACAGCCCCTTGGGAGAGTGCGTCGTGCCGTATCTGGTGTTGGCAAGTGCAAAGTCAAAATCCCAGGGAGGACCAAAGGTCAGCTTTCTTGCGCCGTCCGGTGAGAGATCAATATACATATTGAACGTACCCGAGTCCAGATTTTTCACGATCTCATCGGTCATATACATACGCACGGCAGATTCAATATCCACGTACGCTGCAATGGTTTCGATCTGCTTTTCCGCGTCGGTCGTGCCGGTAAAATCTGTCTTGCGTACCAGCTCCCAGTTTTCATCCAGCTTATAGTATTTGTTTTCAACAATGGCAAAGTAGCAGATGCGCGCAATATTGCCCACTACCTTGGAGCAGAAGTCGATCTGCTCGCGTGTGTAGTCACCGCCCGAGGAAAGTGAGAAATTACCGCCGCCAAACGACATGGTAGTGCCGTCAAGATCGGTCATGGGCATGCCACCGTAATTGATTTGCACGGTGTTGGGCTCGTCGGTTCTGCCGCCCTGCCCCACCATCAGATATCCGATCTCCAGATTGGTTTCGGTATCCTGCTTTTCATAAATGTCCACACGGTGCGGGTTGATCTGCGTCTGCTCGCAAAGCAGGTAAACGCCGCGGTAATCACCGTTGACGTAAAGCTCGACCCACGTGCACTCCGAAGCAAAGGAATAGCCGTCCAGCAGCTGCTGACACATACGGAAGGAAAGACTGTTGCGCATGAGTGAATAGTCGTAATAGTCTGCCATCAAGCACCACGACTTGCATTTTGCGCCGTCATTAAGCCCCAGCATATTGCGTTTTTTGTCAAACTTTAAACGGAAGGGCTTTTTCTCGGTTACTGCAGTAGAGTTACCGCGTACACGAATATTGGCGGTTACGTCGGCAAACTGCATGGGCTCGGAGCAGTTTTCCAAGGTGACCGTGCAGGTTTTATAGTGTTCCTTACTGGTCACGTCGTGTCCGTCGGTCGTATTGACGCGCAGAATAGGCAGTGTCCAAGACTGCTCGGCAGGAGGCGGCTCTGTGCCCTGTTCGGTATCGGACTCTGTGTCGAATTCCGTGTCAGACTCAGTATCGGACGCAGTGTCGGACTCTGTGTCGGGCGCGGTTGTTTGATCTGCAGTATCTGCAGGTTCGGTGTTCGTATTCGCGGGCGGTTCGGTAGAATGCGTATCGCTCCCCGATGCTCCGGGCTCTTCTGTCTGCTCGCTTGTTGGCTGTTCTGTCGTATTTTGCTCTCCGCTGTTGTCATTACATGCACTAAGCATGGGCAAAAGCATGGCAAACGTCAAGCACAAGCACAATAATAAGGATAATAAATTTCTTTTCATTGCTATCCCCTTTCCGTTAATATGGTCGTATAGTTATTGTACCAAAAAACGTGACAATTGTCAAGTTTTTCGGACAAAATGACGAGGATACTGCATCAGCTGCAAATATGCGATGCATAAAGTGCAGTGTGACGGCTTTTTGTATGACTTGGAAGGTTTTTGAAAGCAAAAAAAGCAAGACGGATAAAAAAATTCCATGCTTACGCCAAATGATTTTTCGTAAAAACTTGATTTTTACGTCATTTTGTGCTATACTGTTGAAAGTAGCTGCACGGAATGCAAGCCCATTTTCGTGAACTTTCGTGCGACTAAGCTGAATTCGGACAATCAGGAGGGTGGCTATGAACGTATTGCACATGAAATATGCCGTAGAGGTTGCAAGGCTTGGATCGCTCAATAAAGCAGCCGAAACGTTGATGATCGCACAGCCCAATATCAGCCGCTCGATCAAGGAGCTGGAGGCGGATCTGGGCATTACCATTTTCCAACGCAGTGCGAAGGGCATGGTGCTGACTCCGGATGGCGAGGAATTTATTGACTATGCCAAGGATATTTTGCACCGCATGGATAAGCTGGAGCAATCCTACCGTGACGGCTCGCATAAAAAGCGTAAGTTCTCGATCTCCGTGCCGCGTGCTTGCTATATCTCTGCTGCCATGGCGGATTTTTCCAAGAGCATTGGAAACGCCCCTGTGGAAATCTATTATAAGGAAACAAACTCCAAAAAAACCATTCAAAAGCTTTTGGAAAACGAGTACAAGCTGGGAATCATCCGCTACTCCGAGGGCTATGACAAGCATTATAAATCCATGCTGGAGGAAAAGGGGCTTTGCTATGAGCTGATTGCCGAATTTTCCTACGTGCTGATCATGAACCGCGATAATCCGTTGGCAAGCAAGGATACCATTACCTACGACGATCTTTCCGACTATATTGAGATCGCCCATGCAGATCCCTACGTGCCCACGCTTTCCATGTCAAAGGTGTTCCGCGAGGAGCTTCCCGACAAAATCGGGCAGCGCATTTTCGTTTTTGAACGTGCCAGCCAGTTTGACCTGCTTGCCGAAAACCCAAATACCTTCATGTGGGTCTCCCCTGCTTCCCAGCAGATACTTGACAGATACGGACTTGTGCAGCGCGTTTGCGAAGGCAACAAGCGGGTGTATAAGGACGTGCTGATATACCACAAGGGATATAAGCTTTCCAAGCTGGATAAGGACTTTATCACCGCTCTTTGTCAGGCAAAACGCAAATTCATCAAATAAATACATTTTGAGAGGAAAACGCTATGACTTTTCAATCGCATTTTCCCGGACGCCATCACAAAATACCGTTTTTCGCAGCCCGATCGATTCGATCGGGCTGCTTATTTTTATCGATGCAATGTATATCGATTGCGGGTATATCGATATATATAACACCGATATAACAATTTAATAATTCCCAAGGTCCGTTTTCTGTGATAGAATATGCAAGGAAAAAAAACAAGGAGGTGGCATATGAACGGATATCCTATCCCCAAGGCAACGCTGGGAAGACTCCCTCAGTATCTTGCATATCTCAAGGGACTGCCCGAGCTTGATGGCGCAACCATTTCGGCAACGGCAATTGCAAAGGGACTTTCGCTTGGCGACGTGCAGGTGCGCAAGGATCTGGCAGCCGTCAGCGGAGCAGGCAAGCCCAAGGTTGGATATGAGCGAAAGGCTTTGATTGCGGATTTGGAACGCCATCTCGGCTACGAGCAGTTGACGAACGCCGTGCTTGTCGGTGCAGGTAAGCTGGGCAGAGCGCTTTTGGATTTTGACGGCTTTGCAGAATACGGCGTACGTATCGTCGCAGGCTTTGACTGCAACGACCACGTCATCAAAACAGGAAAGCATGCAACCGAGATCCTTCCCATCAAAGACTTGAACACCTACTGTCGCGCGCATCACGTAACACTTGGCATTATCACCACCGGGCAAGGCTCGGCACAGGACGTATGCGATGCACTGGTGGCAAGCGGCATCCGCGCCATTTGGAACTTTGCTCCCTGCCCGCTCAAAGTACCATCGGGGGTCATTCTCAAGCAAGAAAACCTTGCGCTTTCCTTAGCGCATCTCAAAAGTCAAATCAGTTAATATTTTTAGGAGGACATAAAAATGGACATCAAGACTTACCCCATCGTTGACAGCGTAGACGCTCTGCACGAAGCACTTGCTCGCATCAGAGCCGCACAGAAGGTTTACGCAACCTACACCCAGGAGCAGGTTGACAAGATCTTCCTTGCAGCCGCTACCGCAGCGGACAAGGCACGCATCAGCCTTGCTAAGCTTGCCGTTGAAGAAACCGGCATGGGCATCGTAGAGGACAAGGTGATCAAGAACCACTACGCTGCCGAGTACATTTACAACAAGTACAAGGAAACCAAGACCTGCGGTGTGATCGAAGAGGACAAGACCTTTGGCATTACCAAGATCGCAGAGCCTATCGGTGTCGTTGCAGCTGTTATCCCCACCACGAATCCCACTTCTACCGCTATTTTCAAGTGCTTGCTGGCTCTCAAGACCCGCAACGCCATTATCATCAGCCCTCACCCCCGTGCAAAGAACTCCACCATCGCAGCCGCAAAGCTGGTTCTCGAAGCAGCTGTTGCCGCAGGTGCTCCCGAGGGAATCATC
>JAFNZX010000323.1 GCA_017382615.1 Clostridia bacterium
AGAAATTCAATAAAATCACTTTTATTTTCAGGGATTTTGTGAATGTTGAGTGAATATTGACGGTAAGCCCTTTACAAATCGGTTGAGTTGTTCTATAATGTATAATGATATAATAGTATTATGCGAATTGTTTGAAAAACGAGGTAATTATGGCTTTTATTGAGTTTGACAAGGTCAGCAAAATATATCGAACCGGCCAGGTGGAAATCGCTGCCCTGCGCGAGGCGTCCTTCGAGATCGAAAAGGGCGAGATTTGCGTGATCGTGGGCGAAAGCGGCGCAGGAAAAACCACGCTGCTTAACATTCTTGGCGGCATGGATACGCTCTCAAGCGGCAGCGTGCGCTTTGACGGACGCAACGTAGGCGCGTTCTCCGTCAAGCAGCTTTCCGAATACCGCCGCCGCGAGGTGGGCTTTGTGTTTCAGTTTTATAATCTGATCGGCAACCTGACCGCGCTTGAAAACGTAGAGATGGCAGCAAGATTGAAAAAGGGCTCACGCGCCCCCGAGGAGGTATTGCACAACGTGGGACTCGGCAATCGTTTGGACCACTTTCCCGCGCAGCTTTCGGGAGGCGAGCAGCAAAGAGTTGCCATTGCGCGCGCACTGGTTAAAAATCCCGGTCTTTTGCTTTGCGACGAGCCCACGGGCGCGCTTGACTACGAAACCGGCAAGACCATCCTTTCGCTTTTGCAGCGCACCTGCCGCGAAAGAGGCACGACTGTGGTCATCATCACACACAACCAAGCGCTCTGTCCCATGGCGGACCGCGTTATTCGCGTCAAAAACGGCAGCGTGATAAGCTGCGACTGTAATCCCGAGCCCACTCCGATCGAACAGATCGAGTGGTAATTCTACGCGCTTAAACGCATTGGAGGTCATATGAAACATCCCTTTGTGAGAGCGGCGTGGCGCGAGATCAAGATCCACCCCGGCAGATATCTGGCAATCCTTGCCATCGTTGCGCTGGGCGTTGGCTTTTACGCGGGGCTCTTTGTCATCGAGGACGCCATGCTCAACACCACAAACAACTATCTTACCGAATACAATTTGTACGACTTCACGGTATCAAGCTCGCTGGGGCTTTACGAAAGTGACGTCAAGCAGCTTTCCCGCATCAAGGGCATCAAGCGTGCCGAGGGCGTGATATCCGCTGACGCTTTGTGCCGCACGAGCGCAGGTAGCGAGCAGGTCCTGCACTTTATGAGCATTCCCAAGCACGTTGCCGTCCCCGAGGTGACCCGGGGGCGCATGCCCAAGGCAGCCGACGAGTGCCTTGTCGACAGCAACCGCTACACCGAAGCCGATATCGGCAAGAAGATCAAGCTCAAGGAAGCGGACGAGAGCACCTTTGCATACGCCGAATACACCATCGTAGGCATTGGTCGCTCGGTTGAATTCATCAACTATCAGCGCGGCAGCACGTCGCTTGGCGGTGGCTCGGTCAGCTCGTTCTGCTATATCCCACGCGAAGGCTTTTCTGCCGAATACTTCACCGCCATCCATTTAAAGGCGGACACCGATGCATTTATCTACTCGGATGCATACGATCAGACGGTCAAAGCCCTGAAAGAAACCGTTTCTGCAAAGCTGGATACGCTTGCCAAGGAGCGCGGCATTACGCTGATAGAGCAAGCGCACAACGAGATTGCCAAGGGCGTTGCCGCTTACGAGCAAAGCAAGGCGGAGCTTGCAGACGCACGCATAGAGGCTGAAAAGCAGTTTGCCCTGGGCGAGGCACAGATTGCGGACGGTCGGGCACAGCTCCTTTCTGCCAAAGCAGAGCTTGCCGAAATGGAAAAGAAGGTTGAGCTTGCGCTGATCAAGGCACAGGGAGATTTGGATGCAGCGCTTGCCGAATCGGACAAGCTGCTTGCCCGTGCAGACGAGATTGCCAACACGGTAGACTACGACAAATATTTAGAGGTAACAGACGCGCTGACGCGCCTGGAGGAGATGCGCATCAAGCTGCTCCGTGCGATCAAGGCACATCCAAACAACGCGGAATACCCCGAGCTGCTTGCGCGCGTGGAGCAAAAAAAGCAGGAGATCGTTGACGAGTACGCCCTGCTGATTGCCACAATGAGCCACTATCATGATCTGCGCACCAAGGCGCAGGACATTCGCGACAACGCACAAAAGCACTTTGACAACGTTGATCTTGCAGCTAAAGGTATGCTGACCATGCAAAAGCTGGAGATTACCAACGCGGAGACCGAGCTGACCATGTCGGAAAAGAAGCTTGCTGCCGAGCGCATTACCGCTAATCGAGAATTTGACAAGGCAGAGAAGGAGCTGGAGGCGGCGTTGGAGCAGCTCAAGATGACCGAATACCCCGACGCGCTGACGCATCCCGCTACCTACGTGTTGACACGTGAGCAAAACATCGGCTACGTCAGTATGGAAGCCGATTCCACCATCATCTCGGGCGTGGTCGTTGTCTTCCCCGTATTCTTCGTGCTGGTGGCAGCCCTTGTGTGCTCCACTGTCATGACCCGCATGGTAGAGGACGAGCGCACCGCACTGGGCACGCTCAAAGCACTTGGCTACGGCAAGCATGCACTCATGGCAAAATATCTGATCTACGCAGGCTCCGCCTCGCTGATCGGCTCGGTTCTCGGATTTTTTATCGGCACGTTTGCCATGCCGCGCGTGCTGTGGCTGGCTTATATGCTGATGTACGATTTTACCGACACCCTGCAATACGTCTTCAACCCCGTGCTGCTGGTAACCTGCGTGGCGGTTGCCCTTGCCTGTTGCATGGGTACGGCGGCAATTTGCGTGCTGGGAGCGGCAAGGCAAGTGCCCGCACGGCTCATGCGTCCGCGCGTGGGTCTATCGGGAAAGCGCGTGTTCTTTGAGCGCATTCCCCTGCTGTGGAAGCCCCTGCCCTTCCTCTCCAAGGTTGCCTTGCGCAACGTGTGGAGATATAAAAAACGCCTTTTGGTCATGATCCTGGGCATTGGCGGCAGCACCGCGCTGCTGGTGGCAGGCTTTGGCTTGGCAGATTCCATCAAGCCCTTGGCAGATTACCAATTTGAAAGCATTTCCCTTTACGACTACGAAATCACCTTTAAAGACCCCCTGGATGCTGACGCCGCCGCTGCGTTTGCCGAGCGAAACGCCAAGCAGATCGGCAGCATGATGACGCTGCATCAATCCGAGCAGAGCGTGGAAAGTGCACACGGAAGCCACAAGGCAACCCTGCACGTTTGTGACAGCCTGGACGGCTATATCGCGCTCTCGCTTGACGGCAAGCAGGTTACCTTCCCCACAGCGGGACAGGTTGTGATCAATACCCGACTTGCCCAAGTACTTGACGTCCGCGCAGGAGACGCGCTGACGCTGCAAACGGACGACGGACCGATCGAAGCGACCGTCAGCGGCATCGTGGACAACTATATGAGCAACGTTGCCTACCTCTCCACCGAGACCTACGAAAGCGCGACGGGCAAGACCCCTGCGCATAAGCACGCTCTGCTTTACGCACCGAGCGGTGCGGACGTTGACCGCACGGCAGCATCCTTGCGCAGCGACGAGGCGGTGGCATTCGTTGAGGTGGGAGCGGACACGCAAAGCACGCTAAGGACCATGATGCAAAGCATGAACTACGTCGTCATCGTCGTCATCCTCTGCGCAGGCGCACTGGTTTATATCGTACTGTTCAACCTGACCAACGTGAATATTACCGAACGCACACGCGAGATCGCCACCCTGCGCGTCATCGGGCTTTACCGCAAGGAAACGCGCAGCTACGTCATGACCGAGAATTACGTGCTCTCGGTTGTGGGGGCACTGCTCGGCATGCCGGCAGGTGTGCTTTTGCACCGCTTCGTCATGTCGCAGATCAGGCTGGATTCCATTTCCTTCCCCCGCGTCATCAACTGGCAAAGCTTTCTCTATTCCTTTATACTGACGGTACTGTTTGCCGTCCTCGTCGGGCTTGTCCTTCGTCCGCGTATCGACCGCATTGACATGGCAGAGTCCCTCAAATCCGTTGAATAAATTTTAAGAATATATCACAAAGGAGAACCAAACCATGACCAACGTAAGAGCAGAAATTCCCGCAAAATACAAGTGGGACATGACCAACATCTACAAAACCGAGCAGGACTTTGACGCGGACTACCAAAAGGCTGCCGACATGATCGCAGCGTTCCCCGCACACGCCTCCACCATGAGCGAGAGCGCACAGGGTCTGCTTTCCATGTTCGAGGATATGACCGCCATGATGCGCGTTGTGGAGAAGCTTTATATGTACGCACACCTTTCTTCTGATGCGGACACCACCGATAACCACTACCTTGCCATGATGGGCAAGATGCGCAACCTGTTCAACAAGCTCAGCGTTGCTGCATTCTTCGTCACCCCTGCGCTGATTCGTCTGGATGAGACAAAGGTAGCCGCTTGGATGGAGGAGTGCCCCGCTCTGCGTGAATTTGAGCGTGACATCTGGCTTGCACAGCGCGAAAAGCCCCACACTCTTTCCGATGAGTGCGAAAAGCTGATGGCTGACATTTCCGCAGGTATGGGTGCTGCTGCAAACGTGCGCTCCATTTTTGCAAACGCAGACCTGACCTTTGGTAAGATCAAGGACGAAAACGGCAAGATGGTTCAGCTCAACGACGCAACCTACGTTTCCAAGCTGATGTCCTCCGACCGCCGCGTCCGCCGCGCAGCATTCACGACGCTGTACAAGACCTACACCCAGTTTGGCAATACCTTTGCAACGCTGTATAACGCATACGTCAAGGAAAGAACCACTGCAGCACGCGTGCGCGGCTACGAGGACAGCCTGACCGCATCCGTGTTCCGTGACGAGGTTACGCCCGAGATCTACAACAATCTGATCAACACAGTCAGCGACAACCTGGGCGTGCTGTTTGATTACTACGCAATCAAGAAGAAGGCGCTGGGTCTTTCCAAGCTGCATCTGTACGATATCTACACGCCTCTGATTGCAGAGTGCGAAAAGGAATACTCCTTTGAAGAGGCAACCGAAGAGGTGCTCAAGACTGTTGAGATCTTCGGCGCAGAATACCACGACACCCTGGAAAAGGGTATCAAGGAGCAGAACTGGGTTGACGTTTACCCCTCTCGCGGCAAGCGCGGCGGTGCTTACAGCTCCGGCTGCTACGATACCCAGCCTTACATGCTGCTCAACTTTGTAGGCACGCTGGATAACGTTTCCACCTTTGCGCACGAGTCGGGTCACTCCATGCACTCCTATTTCTCCCGTCAGTACAATGCGCCCCAGAACTCCTCCTACACCATTTTCGTAGCAGAGGTTGCCTCCACCGTCAACGAGCTTTTGTTCTGCCACCGCAAGCTGCGTGAGAGCGACAGCAAGGAAGAAAAGCTGGCGATCCTCAATCAGATCATGGAAACCTACAAGGGCACGCTTTACAGACAGACCATGTTTGCAGAGTTTGAAAAGACCGCACACGCCATGGTTGAGAGCGGCGCAACCCTGACCAAGGACGTACTTTGCAAGACCTATTACGATATCGTTTGCAAGTACTTTGGCCCCGACGTGGTTTGCGACAAGGAGATTGCAAACGAGTGGATGAGAATTCCCCACTTCTACACCAACTTCTACGTATACAAGTACGCAACCTGCATCTCTGCTGCTTCCACCATCGTGCACCGCATTGAGACCGAGGGCGAGGCATATATCGGCAAGTACATTGACTTCCTCAAGTGCGGCGGCTCCAAGTCGCCTCTGGACAGCCTCTTGGTTGCAGGCATTGACATGCGCGACCCGCAGGTAGTCAAGAACGCGATTGACGACTTTGCTGCCACCATTTCGCAGTACAAGGAGCTCTCCGAGTAAGACATGGGACTTTTCAAAAAGATTTTCAAGCCCAAGAGCCCCGATTCCAAGCGTTTTCGCCGACAGATGGCGGAGCAGATGTGCGGTCACCATATCAGATACGTCACCGAAAAGCGTAACGGTGTGGACGAGGTCATCGGACGCAACGGCGGGCTAAACATCCGCGACGACGAGCTGTTGGTGTTTGCCAGCGCGGACGTCATCTTCCGTTGCAAGATCGACGACATGCAGGCGTGGGAGCTGCTTAGCAAGGACGGCGTGGTCATCACCGCCCCCGACCTTGAGCACGGCGGCGTGGAGAGAACCATTATCGTGTTTTACGTATACTATCGCTAAATACCAAGACGCCCCTGCCGCACGCGGCAGGGGCGTTTCACGTCTTGCGCAACCGCCACTACACGGACGCTCCACGATGAAAAGTTTTGCTCGAGCTTTTTCAAAAGCTCGCGGG
>JAFNZX010000324.1 GCA_017382615.1 Clostridia bacterium
GGTGACCCTCGGAAATGGTAAACTGGCGAACGCGGATCAAGCCGTGCATCTCACCGGAGTCCTCGTTACGAAACAGCGTGGAGGTCTCGCCCAGACGCATGGGCAGGTCGCGGTAGGAACGCTTCTTGTTTAAGAATACCTGATACTGGAAGGGGCAGGTCATAGGACGCATAGCAAAGCATTCCTTGCTCTCGTCATCTGCATCGCCCATGATAAACATACCGTCGCGGTAGTGATCCCAGTGACCGGAGATCTTGTAAAGGTCTCTCTTTGCCATCAAAGGGGTCTTGGTCAAAAGGTAGCCGCGGGACTGCTCCACGTCCTCTACCCATCTCTGCAGCAGCTGTACGGTGCGTGCGCCCTTGGGCAGCAGGATCGGCAAGCCTTGGCCAATGACGTCAACCGTAGTGAAATATTCCAGCTCACGACCAACCTTGTTGTGGTCGCGCTTCTTAGCCTCTTCTACCATTTCAAGGTAGGTGCGCAGCTCTTCCTTGGACGGGAATGCCGTACCGTAAACGCGCTGCAGCTGCTTTGCGGACTGGTCGCCCTTCCAATAAGCGCCCGTGCACTGGGTCAGCTTGATTGCCTTGACAGCACCCGTGGAGAACAGATGAGGTCCTGCGCACAGATCGGTAAATTCGCCCTGGGTATAGAAGCTGATCACAGCATCCTCGGGCAGCTCCTCGATCAGCTGCACCTTATAGGGCTCGTTCTTTTCGGTCATGAACGCGATTGCCTGCTCGCGAGGCAGTTCAAAACGCTCAATCTTATGGTTTTCCTTGACGATCTTCTTCATCTCGTCCTCGATCTTTTTCAGGATATCGGGCGAGAAGGTGACCTCGGAATCAAAGTCGTAGTAAAAGCCGTTTTCAATGGCAGGACCGATGGTCAGCTTGGTTTCGGGGTACAGTCTCTTGACAGCCTGCGCCAGAATGTGAGACGCGGTGTGACGGAATACGTGCATACCGTCCTTATGTGCAAAGCTGAGCAGCTCTACGTTGGCGTCCGCCTCCACAAGCGTGGTCAGCGCGACCACCTCACCGTTGACCTTTGCCGCAATGATGCTGCGGTCAATCAGTTCTGCTTCTCTCGCTGCGTCGTACACCGTCATGGGTGCATCATATTCGCAAATTTTTGCGCCGAAATTGATCTTCATAGTGTGTCTCCTTTATGTGATTGCATAATTTTATTAAAATAACCCCGATACAGCATATGCCGTATCGGGGTGCAAAAGCGAATTTGCACGGTTCCACCCGAAAGTTTCACTCGTTGTTATACAGTTGTGCGTGCAAGTGGTATCCTTGATGCCCTCGCCGCGCCCTCTCACCATGCGGACGCTCTCTGTGGACGGTTATGCAAAAAGGACTTGTCTTTCACGTGTCCGATCAAACGGACTTTCTGTTATATGCCGAACGGGGATTGACAATCTCACGCCAATCGAGATCTCCGCGATCGAGTGCCATGATCAGCACCTCGGCAGTTGCGATATTGGTTGCAACGGGCACGTTGCTCTGATCGCACATACGCATCAGCTCGTTCTCGATCTCGCCCGAGTATCTTCCGGGTCTGGTATCTCTGAAATACAAAAGCAGGTCGATTTCATTATAAGCCACGCGAGAAGTGATCTGCTGTTCGCCGCCCTGTTCTCCTGCCAGAAGCTTCTCGATCTTCAATCCGGTTGCTTCCGATATATACTTCGCGGTAATGCTTGTAGCACACAGGTGATGCTTACTGAGCACGCCGCAATAGGCGATACAAAACTGAGTCATCAATTCTTTTTTCATGTCGCTTGCAATGATAGCTATCTGCATAGTGTCTCCCTTCCGTATTTCGGGTACTGAATTCCCTTTAATGGCAAATCCATAATAAACCAATTTTAACTCACTCTATTATACCACGATTTTTCTCGTTTTGTCAATGATATATGCAAAATATTTTCAAAAAAATTGTATCTTTTGTGGAAAAAGCAACTATGCAAACCACAAAATATATGATATAATAGTAAATATAAAAATAAAATGATAAGCGAGGTACCGATCATGATCGATCAAATGACCGAATTACTTGCAAAATACGACCCTGCCGTGGCTGATGCCATTGAAGCGGAATTCAAAAGAGAGAGAGACGGCATTGAGCTGATTGCCTCTGAAAACTTTGTTTCCCTGCCCGTGCTTCTGGCAGCAGGCAGCATTGCCACAAACAAGTATGCCGAGGGCTACTCCGGCAAGCGTTACTACGGCGGTTGCCAATGCATAGACGTGCTGGAGGATCTGGCATGCGAGAGAGCAAAGCAGCTCTTTGGTGCAAAATTTGCCAACGTACAGCCCCACAGCGGCTCGCAGGCAAATACTGCAGTATACGTTGCGCTTCTCAACGCAGGCGATACGGTCATGGGTATGAGCCTTGCCGAGGGCGGTCACCTGACCCACGGCAGCCCGGTCAATCTGTCCGGCAAATACTATAACTTCGTCCCCTACGGTGTTGGTGCTGACGGCTTGATCGACTACGATGCACTGGAAGCACAGGCAAAGATCGTGCGTCCCCGCATGATCGTAGCAGGTGCGTCTGCTTACCCCCGCGCCATTGACTTTGCGCGCATGGCAGAAATCGCACACGGTGTTGGTGCGTATCTCATGGTAGACATGGCACACATCGCAGGTCTTGTTGCCGCAGGCGAGCACATGTCCCCCATCCCCTATGCAGACGTCGTAACCACCACCACGCACAAGACCCTGCGCGGTCCTCGCGGCGGTATGATCCTTTGCAATGACGAGAATATCGCAAAGGCTGTCAACAAAGCAATCTTCCCCGGCATCCAGGGCGGTCCCTTGATGCACGTCATCGCGGCTAAGGCAGTTTGCTTTGGCGAGGCTCTCTCCCCTGCGTTCAAGGAATATCAGCACAACGTCGTCACCAACGCAAAGGTACTGGCAAACGCGCTGCTTGAAGAGGGCTTTGATCTCGTGACAGGCGGCACAGACAACCACCTGATGCTCGTCGACCTGCGTCCCATGCACATCACCGGTAAGGAAATGGAGCACAGACTTGACGAGGTGCACATCACGGTCAACAAAAACGCCATCCCCAACGACCCCGAGAAGCCCTTCGTGACCTCGGGTATCCGTGTAGGCACGCCCGCAGCCACCACCAGAGGTCTGGGTGCTGACGACATGATCCAAATTGCCAAGTGCATGCGCCTGACAGCACAGGAATTTGACACCAAGGCAGACGAGGTGCGCGCGATCGTTGCGGACATCTGCAAGAAGTATCCGCTGTACGAATGATAAAATCGAGATGCACCCATACCATAGGGTGCATCTTTTGCCATTCTTTTGCCAATACTATACTTGAAATTACTCAATGGAGGTACACTATATGATGACCAAACCTCAAATCATCCGCTGCGGCGCACGGGAAATTCTCGATTCCCGCGGTAACCCCACCGTGGAAGCAACCGTTGTGCTGGCTGACGGCACGGTAGGCGTTGCAAGCGTGCCCAGCGGCGCATCCACCGGCATTTACGAGGCGCACGAGCTGCGCGACAAAGATGCCAAGCGCTTTGGCGGCAAGGGCGTAAGCCAAGCAGTCAACAACGTATGCAGCATTATCTCCCCCGCCCTGGCAGGCACGTATGCGTCCGATCAATCCGACGTAGACAGACAGCTGCACGAGCTGGATGGCACGGA
>JAFNZX010000325.1 GCA_017382615.1 Clostridia bacterium
CGGCATCCCCAACGGCAAGAAGTTCAAGGCAGCCCAGACCGGTGGTCCTTCCGGTGGTTGTATCCCTGCATCTCTGATCGATACCCCCATTGACTACGACAACCTGACTGCAATCGGTTGTATGATGGGTTCGGGCGGTCTGATCGTTATGGACGAGGATAACTGCATGGTTGACATTGCGAAGTTCTTCCTGGAATTCACGGTTGACGAGTCTTGCGGTAAGTGCACTCCCTGCCGCGTAGGTACTCGCAGACTGCTTGAAATCCTTGATAAGATCATTTCCGGTAACGGTGAGCTTGAGGACCTTGACAGAATGGAAGAGCTGTGCCAGTACATCAAGTCCGCATCTCTTTGCGGCCTTGGCCAGACTGCTCCCAACCCCGTTATCGCAACCCTTCGTTTCTTCCGTGACGAGTATATCGCACACATCGTGGACAAGAAGTGCCCTGCAGGCGTCTGCAAGAGCCTGATGTCCTACGTCATTGACAAGGAAAAGTGCATTGGCTGTGGCAAGTGTCTCAAGAACTGCCCCGCAGATGCTATCACTAAGACCGATTACGTAGCACCCGGCCACAAGCTGCCTTCGCTGACGATCGACGCTTCCAAGTGCGTTAAGTGCGGCGCTTGCGTATCCGGCTGTAAGTTCGGCGCAATCTATAAGGACTAAGAAAGGAGAATTGTGGAAATGGAAACCAAAATGCTTAACATTAAGATTAACGGTCAGCCCTATACCGTACCCTACGGTACCACCGTTCTCGAAGCTGCCAAGCTGGCAGGCATCGATATTCCCACCCTTTGCTACCTCAAGGATATCAACGAGATCGGCGCATGCCGTCTGTGCCTGGTTGAGGTCAAGGGCGCGCGCGGTCTGGTAACCGCTTGCGTATACCCCATTGAGAGAGAGGGCACCGAAATCGTGACCAACTCTCCCGCCATTACCAAGGCAAGAAAGATGAATCTTCAGCTGCTTCTGTCCAACCACAACAAGAAGTGCCTGTCCTGCGTACGCTCCACCAACTGCGAGCTGCAGAAGCTGTGCCAGGAATACGGTGTGGAAGAGGACTACTACGCAGGCGTGAAGACCGAGAGCCGCATCGACGACTCTTCCTGCGCAATTATCCGCGATAACAGCAAGTGCATTCTGTGCCGCCGTTGCTCCGCAATGTGCGAAAAGGTACAGGGCATTGGCGTCATCGGCGCAAACGACCGTGGCTTTGATACCCACATCGGCTGCACCTTTGATATTCCCCTGGCACAGACCAGCTGCGTAAACTGCGGTCAGTGTATCACCGCTTGCCCCGTAGGCGCTCTCTACGAAAAGGATTCTACCGACGAGGTATTCGAGGCTCTGGCTGATACCTCCAAGCACGTTATCGTACAAACTGCTCCCGCAGTTCGTGCAGCAATTGCTGAGGAGTTTGGCAATCCCATCGGCACCAACGGTGAAGGCAAGATGGTTGCAGCTCTGCGCCGTCTGGGCTTTACTAACGTATTTGATACCGACTTTGCAGCAGACCTGACTATCATGGAAGAAGCAACCGAGTTCCTTGACAGATTCAAGAACGGTGGCACCCTGCCTATGATTACCTCCTGCTCGCCCGGTTGGGTTAAGTACTGCGAGCACTACTATCCCGAGTTCACCGAGAACCTTTCCTCCTGCAAGTCTCCTCACCAGATGCTGGGTGCGATCACCAAGACCTACTATGCAGAGAAGATGGGCTGGGATCCCAAGGACATCGTCATGGTATCCATCATGCCTTGTACTGCTAAGAAGTTCGAGATCGGCAGAGAAGACGAGAACGCTGCAGGCGTACCCGACGTTGATATCTCCCTGACCACCAGAGAGCTTGCAAGAATGATCCGCCGCGCAGGCATCAACTTCAACGAGCTTCCCGAGGAGCAGTTTGATGCACCTCTGGGCATCTCCACCGGCGCAGGCGTTATCTTCGGTGCAACCGGCGGCGTTATGGAAGCAGCACTCAGAACCGCTGTTTTCGCACTGACCGGCACCAACCCCGAGAAGCTGGACTTCCACGAGGTTCGCGGTACTGCTGGTTGGAAGGAAGCAAGCTACACCATCGCAGGCATCACCTTGAACGTAGCAGTTGCATCCGGTACCAAGAATGCAGCAGCACTGCTTGACGCTGTCAAGAGCGGTGAGAAGAAGTATGATTTCATTGAGATCATGGGTTGCCCCGGCGGCTGTGTCACCGGTGGCGGTCAGCCTCACGTTGAAGCAAAGGTACTCAACTGGGTTGACGTAAAGGCTCTGCGTGCAAGCGTTCTGTACAATTTGGACGCTTCCATGCCTCTGCGTCTGTCTCATGAGAACCCCGCAATCAAGGAACTGTACGACACCTTCCTTGGCGCTCCCAATAGCCACAAGGCTCACGAGCTGCTTCACACCACTTACGTCAAGAGAGGGCTTTAATCCATATAAAACAACCCGCGACGCAGTCGCGGGTTGTTTTATTTTGCAACCGCCACCACACGGTTGCCACGGTATGAAAAGTTTCGGTCAAGCCTTTACAAAGGCTTGCGGGGTACGGGGCAGAGCCCCGAAAAACG
>JAFNZX010000326.1 GCA_017382615.1 Clostridia bacterium
AGATTTGACGCAGTTTGTGACCCAAAAGGGCGCACGCGACGTCATTTTCCTCAACAACATCACCGCCACCTCCGCCGCTCCCCGTATTGAAGAGATGGAGGATCTGGTGAATTAAAAATAAGGGCTGTGTCCGGAGACATAGCCCTTATTTTCATAGATAAAAAATTAGTTGCTGTAGGCAAGGAGGAGCAAGCCCCTCCCCTACCGACGGACGGTTTAGTTATTCTTATCAAAAGGTTTATTATACTAAAATATCAGGCGGTAGGGGAGGGGCTTGCTCCTCCTTGCCTACAGCAACTAAATATTGTATCTGTACAAACAGGGCTGCCTCATAAGCAGCCCTGTTCACATTATTATCTTATCTCAACTGTACAAAGCCCAGCTTCTTTTCCACCTTGGAAACGGTACGGCGGGCGATGTAGGACGCTTCCTCCGCGCCCTTCTTCATCTGCGCTTCAAGCGCACCCTTGTCTGCCATGAGCTGTACAAATCTCTGCTGCACGGGGGCAAGCGCGTCAGCGCAAACCTCGCCTACCGCCAGCTTGAAGTCACCGTATCCCTTGCCGGCAAACTCTGCCTCGATCTCTTCCATGGTCTTGCCGGTAAAGCAAGCGTAGATGGACATCAGGTTGTTGATGCCGTCCTTGCCGGGGGCAAAGCGCACCTCGGTATCCGAGTCGGTCACGGCTCTCTTGAATTTGCGGATGATGGTATCCTTGTCGTCGAGAATGTAGACCACTGCGTTGGGGTTCTCGTCCGACTTGCTCATTTTCTTGGTGGGCTCGGCAAGCGACATGATTTTCATGCCGGACTTGGAAACGATGGGCTCGGGAATGGTAAAGGTGTCGGGATAGAGAGAATTGAAGCGGGTGGCAATATCGCGGCACAGCTCCACGTGCTGCTTCTGGTCAATGCCTACGGGCACGACGTCGGTCTGGTAAAGCAGAATGTCGGACGCCATGAGCACGGGATAGGTGAAAAGACCTGCGTTGATGTTGTCTGCATGCTTGGCACTCTTGTCCTTGAACTGGGTCATGCGCGACAGCTCACCGAACATGGTAAAGCAGTTTAAGATCCACGCAAGCTCGGTGTGCTCGTGCACGTGCGACTGCACGTACAACGTGGTCTTTTCGGGATCAAGACCGCAAGCCATGTAAAGCGCCAGCGTTTCGTAGGTGCGGCGGCGCAGATCTGCAGGCACCTGGCGCACGGTGATGGCGTGCTGGTCTACCACGCAGTACAGGCATTTATAATCGTCGGAGTAAGTGGAAAAATTACGCAACGCGCCCAAATAGTTGCCAATGGTCAAGTTACCGCTGGGCTGTACGCCGGAATAGGAAACCTTTTGATTCTGAAACATGATAACCTCCATGCCGCCTTCGGCGGCTCAAATAGTATTGAAAGCTCAACAAAAAATAGATGCTGATCTGTTTTCTGTTGAGGTTTAAGCGTGAACGGCAGACTGTGCAGATAGGATGCGTGAGCTTTCACGCTATCCTTTCGTTATTTACTTAAAAATTCTTTTGCCACCGCGCCAAGGCGTGCGCAGCCCTCGACGATCTGTGCATCCGAGGGGGTGGAGAAATTGAGGCGGAAGCCCTGCGAGGGGGCATCCTGGTCGCAGTTAAAGGTCGCACCGGGCACGACCAACAGCTTCTTTGCCTTGCAGGCGCGCACGAATTCCATGCCGTCGACGCTGTCGGGCAGCGTGCACCAGATGAAAAGTCCGCCCTCGGGCTTGGTGTAAGTAATCTGCTCGGGCAGCTCCTTTGCAAGGCAATCCAGCATCAGATTGCACTTGCGGCGGTAGATGTCCTTGATCTTGTCGATATGCGCGTACAGATCGCACTCGGTAATGTATCTGTGGCACAAAATCTGGAAAAACAAATTGGTGTGCACGTCCTCGGTCTGCTTGACGATGACCATCTTGGACGCAATCTGCTCGGGTGCGACCACAAAGCCAACGCGCATGCCCGCAGAGAGTACCTTGGAGAGCGTGGAGCAGTAGACCACAACGCCGTCCTCATCCATGCTCTTGAGCGTGGGCAGCTCTTGTCCCGCAAATCTCGTCTCGCCGTAGGGGTTGTCCTCTAAAATGATCAAGCCGTATTTCTTTGCCAGCGCATACACAGCCTTGCGCGTCTCGACCGACCAGGAAATACCCATGGGGTTTTGGAAGGTGGGAATGACGTAAAGCAGATGTGCATCGGGATTAGCCTTGATCGTCTGCTCCAGCGCGTCCACGTCGATGCCCTCGTCGTTCATGGGCACGCCCAGCGTGCGCATGCCTGCAGCGCGGAAGGCGTTAAGTGCACCGATAAAGGAGGGATCCTCGCAAATGACCGCCTCACCGGGATTGCACAGCACGCGGCAGCAAAGCTCAATGCCCTGCGTGCCTCCGCTGACGATCAGCGTGGTATCATTGAAATCATAGCCCTCGTCTGCGGTCTTACCGATCTGCCATCGCTCCTTTTGCCACTTGGCAATGGCTGCGCGCAGAGGAGGATAGCCATCGGTCGCGCCGTATTGCAGGGCAAGCGTAGATTGATGCGCAAAAATGTCCGCGGACAAGCGCGCAAGCTGTTCTACGGGAAAGGATTCGGGCGAAGGGTTGCCGGCAGCGAACGAGATGGTCTCGCTGTCCGCGGGAGCCTTGAGGATCTCACGGATGGCGCTGGGCTTCATGCCCGCTATGGAATCGGAAAAACGGTATTGCATGACGTTGCCTTTCTTACTTGAAAAATCTATTATCCCTTATTATATCACGCCATTTTGCAAATTGCAATAGGGTACGGGCAAATAAACGGGAAAAAGAGGATATGCGACGCCCCAAAGGAACGCAGAGCGCAGAGGGCTTGACAAATTTAGCGCATGGGAGTATAATGATGGCAGTACGAAAGAAGAACAACGGCGCGCTTGCCGGTCACAAATTTTCTACAAAAAAGCAAAAAAATCAACAATGCGCTCGGGGATCGCGTCTTGGCGGGGGCGGAGCATTGTTACGCCCCGGGATGCCAGAACGCAACAAAAAAACCAATTATGCGGTGTAACAAGAGTCTGCCCCCCTGTTACGCGCAACACGTGAAATCCCTTATAGTATAAGGAATAACAATGTAACAGAGAGCCGTCCCCTGTGTCATTGAATTTATAGAGTATTATTTCGAGGTTTCTAAATGTGGTCGAACGAGGAAAAATATCAAATTCATTCGAAATTTTCTTTTTTGGATAAATATGGTTTTATTTTTGAATTTTTATCATTTGAAAGAAATAATATTGTTAATGTAGATACACTAATTGCCTTAATATACAAAAAGAATAATTATTTTGCTATTGAGATCAAAAAGAATTATCCATTTGAGCCTATTTGCTTTTATAAACTGAATGATAAAACGGAAATAGATGAAATTTTCACACTCAATTCAAGCAAAGAAATTCAAGTATATAAAAGAGATTTGGATCTTTGGAAAAGCATATTAAAAAAGAAAAAATTCATATCACGTTCAGACGTGCTAAATGTGGTTTCTGAATCTATCAAAAAACAAATTGAACTCAACAGATCGTTTTATGGTATCTCGATAGATGATTAGTCAAGGTACACGTGTACACAAACCGCACGCTGACGAGTTATGACAAGACCTTCTGCTACGACCAATCGGGCAGGTTGATCTGCGAAAGCAAGACGAGTCAGTATTACGGTGAGTTGGATTCGTCCGAGCGCATTGTGTACCTGTATGACGAAAGCGGAATAGTCGGCATGCAATACACCGGTTCAAGTGCTGCGGGTACATATTACTTCCAGCGCAACCTGCTTGGTGACGTCGTTGGTATTTATAATACCGCCGGAACAAAGGTCGCTGGATATGCGTATGACGCGTGGGGCAACTGCACAATCACCCTTGATGCAAACGGCATTGCAACGCGCAACCCCATCAGATATCGCGGCTATTACTACGACGAGGACACAAAGCTCTACTACCTAAATGCAAGATACTACAACCCTGAATGGCGTAGATTCATCAGCCCCGACGATACGGGTTATCTTGATCCCGAAACGCCCAATGGACTGAACCTGTATACCTATTGCGGGAATGATCCAGTTTCCTGTTCCTGCAACATATCAAGCACAGCTTCTCCTCAGACCATCCAAAAAAGCATTAATTATATCGAGGCCAAATTTGTTTGCCCAAGAAAACATGGGCTTTTTTGCACTCCTTTAGATTTTGAAGTTGGTGTTGCAACTCCGAAAAAAAATGACTTACCTGGTTGGTTCCCCCTGCATATCCTTTATGTGGCTGGTTCATTGGGTGGGGGATTTTCGATTGCTTCATTGCGTTTTGGTGTTCTGGATTTTGAAATACATTCTCCCAAAATACAAATTTTTCCCGATGATAACTGGCTTTCCAATCTTAACCCTGATATATATTTTGGATTAGGAACTTTGAATGGGGATATTTCAATC
The DNA here is from genome assembly GCA_017382615.1 of Clostridia bacterium. Lineage (GTDB taxonomy): Bacteria > Bacillota > Clostridia > Oscillospirales > CAG-272 > SVQP01. Next base: position 4,460 of record JAFNZX010000326.1, read on the forward strand.
GGTGCGGGGATTTCAGGAACGATAGAAATTGTTTCGGGAACATTAGGAGTATTATTGGGTGATATCATAAAGGTTGGAGCAAAAGGCTATATCGGATTTGGATTTTCTTTTGACTTTTCAAATGGTTTCAGC
>JAFNZX010000327.1 GCA_017382615.1 Clostridia bacterium
ATCAGTCTGAGTCACGGATTTGTTAAATACCAATCCCCTTACGACCTTCTCGGCTCCTTTATTTTACCATATTCAATTCAATTTGTACACACCGTTTTCATCATTGTGGTGATAAACCATAATGACCGTCTGAGTTGATGAATCAGCCCCCTTTTTTTACAATAACGGTAGACAAACCGATCACGGTATGCTATAATGAATCTATCAACACACAGAAGGGAGAACCAATATGAAGGTTTCACAAATTCCTTATAAGAGATTTACGCTGGAAGAGGCGCAGGCTGCCTTTGATGCGTTCTGCAAGGCAAACGCTGCCGCTACGTGCGTAGAGGATGTCGTTGCTGCAAAGAATGCCGTGATGGAGTACATGATCGATTATTACACCCAGGCTTCCTTGGCAAACTGCCGCTTCACGCTTGACACAAGAGACGAGTTCTACGGTGCAGAGGTTGCATATTACGATGAGGTAGGTCCGCACATTTCGGGCATGCAGGCAGAGTACGGCAAGCTGCTTTTGAGCTCACCCTACCGTGCAGAGCTGGAAAAGCTGCTCAATCCCCGTATTTTCAAGTCGATTGAAGTTCAGCTTAAATGCTTTGATCCCTGCATCATTGAGGATATGCAGGAGGAGAATGCGGTCACGACCGAGTATTCCAAGTTCATGTCCGAGATGCAGTTTGAGTTCCGCGGCGAAACTATGCCGCTCTCTGCGCTGCGCGGCAACCTGGAGGACGGCGACCGCGAAACAAGACGCGAGTGTGCAGAAGCCATCGGTCGCGGCTTGCAGGCAAACGCGGCACAGCTGGACGAGTTTTATGATAAGCTGGTCAAGATCCGCCACAGAATTGCCACCAAGCTGGGATATGAAAACTTTATTGAGCTTGGCTACTACCGCATGGGCAGAATGGATTACAATGCCGAAATGGTGCGCAAGTTCCGCGATAACGTCAAGGAATCTCTCGTTCCTCGCGTCAAGGCTTTGAAAGAAAAGCTGGCAGAGGAAATGGACTACGGCACGTTCATGTTCTACGACGATGCGATCTGGATGGCAGGCGAGCAGCCCAGACCCATGCTGGATAAGGACGGCATCTTCAAGGCAGCGCAGGAAATGTACGACGATATGAACCCCATCGTGGGCGACTTTATGCGCGCGATGCAGGAGGCTGAGGCGTTTGACGTAGAGGCACGCGACGGCAAGTTTGGCGGAGGCTACTGCACCTGCTTCCCCAGATACAAGCAGCCCTTCATTCTTGCCAACTTCAACGGCTCTTGCGGCGACGTGGACGTCATGACGCACGAGTTCGGTCACGCGCTGGCGGCAAAATTCGCTTGCGATCAGGATAACTTTGAGCTGGACGTGGGCGGTATGGAGACCGCAGAGTGCCACTCTATGAGCATGGAATTCCTTTGCTGGAAGTATATGGACAAGTTCTTTGGCGACATGGCTCCCAAGTACAGAAAGCGTCACCTTTTGGATGCGCTGAGCTTTATTCCTTACGGCGTCATCGTGGACGAGTTCCAGCACCTGATGTATGCAAATCCCGATATGACGCCTGCGCAGCGTAAGCAGACCTATTTGGAGCTTGAGGCAAAGTATCGCCCCTACATGACGCTGACGGGTATTCCTTACATTGAAGAAGGCACGAGATGGCAGTATCAGATGCATATCTATGAAAGCCCCTTCTACTACATTGACTATTGCCTGGCACAGACGGTTGCGATCGGATTTTTGGTGGCTTCTACCGAGGATTACGATTCTGCACTCTCCCGCTATCTGGAGTTTGCAAAGTGCGGCGGTACCAAGGCGTTTGAGCAGCTGATCGAGGATGCAGGCCTTGCGTCTCCCTTCAAGGACGGCGCGCTGGAAGTTTTGGCGGATAAGGCAGCTGAGATTGCAAAGAATGTATAAGAGCGATTTGTTCGTATGATTTGCCAGAACTTGTCAAACGATATCATTGAGGCATACTATGAATATAAAAAGAATTACAATTTTTCTGTCCCTTCTGTTGTTGATATCATGTATGTGTTTCCCGGTATCTGCACAGGACGAGTATGATAGTGAAGAGGCTGATTCGCTGTTGATTTGGGGGTATAGCTGCAGACATGCGCTATTTGATGATGCTGCGCCAGACAGACCCGTTACAATATCACCGAGGCTTTGGTATATGGGTCACAAAGAACCCAAGGCTACGTATCGGGTTGAGATCGTTTTTGAAGGATTTATGTATATTACCAAGGACGCCCTGGAGGAGATCAGAGAAACTTATGCCAAGCAATCGGGATACGCCTCCTGGGAGGATTGGTTCTCGGAGTATTCCGGCGAGTTGGACGCAGTCAATCAAGCGAACTCGTATATTGCACAACAGAAATTATTGTGGCATATAGAGCACAACCAAACGTTGATTGATCAGTATATGCGTGCCGAGGATGCGTATGAGTGGGTTGTGTATCCTCTGTCGTCTAATCTTGTGTGTGAACTTTCCTGGGAGCGAATATTGGAATTGGCATTGGCGGGAGACGGAAAAACGGTTTTCATTGAGTATGATCGTGAGGCGTTGACGGGCGGAATCAGTGTGTTCCCCGAGGCAATGGTACCGATCGAGGGAACAACGAATATCGAAACAGAATCTGCGGATATAACGGCAACGGAGATGCTTACAACACAATTGGTTGCTACAGAAACAGACGATACGCTTACTTCGGAAATACTTCAAACGCAAGATTGCACCACATCAGCAAAGGGAGGCGTATGCTTTTCCTGTGTGATTGTATTCATGTTTTTCAGAAAAAAGAACAACAGAAAAAAAGCGTTGTCTTAATGGCAACGCTTTTTTGCATTGTTTTTATATATTTTATTGCAATTTTCTACACTTTGTGATACAATGAATTTATATGAGACTCCCGCGCGGAGAGAAAGGACACATTATGGAAAACGTAGCACTTGCCTTGATCCCTTATCCCAAATATATCACTTACAGACCGGAAATGCTTGCCATCATGCCCATCATGGAGATCTGCGATCCCATGTTTGCACGCCCTGCAAAGGCGTTTGCGGGCTATGCGCAAAGACTTGTCGGCGTGCGCTTTACCGAGGGACGCGGTGCGTCGGTCGTGCTGCGCGTTGATCCCGATATGCAGAATGGGGAATACTCCCTGCGCGTGCAGACCGCGCGCGTGGTGCTCTCTGCAGCAGACGCGCAGGGCATGCAGTATGCGCTGGCGACCCTCGGTCAGCTGATGCGCGTGGTGGACGGAAGAGTCAGCGTGCCCGTTTGTGAGGTGCGTGATCTGCCCGATTGTGAGCATCGCTGCGTGATGATCGACCTGGCGCGCAACTGGCACCCCTTTGACTACCTGCTTTCCTACGTGGATCTGTGCTGGTTCTATAAGGTCAGCCGTCTGCACCTGCACTTTACCGACGACCAAAGCTACACCCTGCAGAGCGCGCTCTATCCGAAGCTGGCTACCGAGGGACGAAGCTATACGAACGAGGATATTGCGTACTTGAACAAATACGCTGCCGAGCGCGGCATCTCTCTCATTCCCGAGATCGACGTGCCCGGGCATTGCACGCAGCTCTGCAAGAACTATCCCGAGATCTTTGGTACGGACAATATCATCCCCCAGACCGCTGAGGCGATGAACGCCATGCAAGCTTTGTTCGCAGAGCTTTGCGATATGTTCCCCAACGCCGAGTACGTGCACGTGGGCGGTGACGAGGCTGCAATTGAAAAGTGGACGACCAACGAAGCATGCCGCGCGTATGCCGAGTCCTGCGGTATCGATTTTGATAATCCCGATAAGAGATATCTTGCCGAGCGCATGCTGGCGAATTTCGTGCAGAAAATGGCGGATGCGGTTA
>JAFNZX010000328.1 GCA_017382615.1 Clostridia bacterium
ATTTAGTCCCCCCTATGAAAGATGCTTGTATTAGATATAAAGGAAAATATTTCATAATTTTATTCAAAAATGCGAAAATTTATTTGTAAACTATTTGTGAACGAAAAAAGAGCAAGCGAAATATTACCTGCTCTTTTTAAATAATTCAATTTTATTCAGTTATACTGTCTATCATTTTGAGTATTTCCTCTAATGCAAGCATGGAATCATCGTAGATATGCATTGCATATTTTCCATCATTCCATGTGTAGGATATAGCATCTTTATACTGCACGCAAAAGATTTGAAATCCGTTTTGCCCAACGACTATCGCTTCTCCTTGCTCATTATTATAACGAAATTCTACATTTAATGACATTTGCTCAAAATAAAGAATATGCCCCTCGGCATTTTGCCATTCATATTTTGTATGCATTCCACTGCGTTCCTCTTTTTTCAACGTATACCCCTCGGGCACATAGCCAACTTGGTAATGCTCGGAAACGCCTCCTTGCACCTGTTCGCCCTTGAACTCAAGCACGATATATTCTTCGTAGACGCGGATGAAAAATTCACGAATTTGCTCACGGTAGGCGTATACGGTCAACGAACCGATTGCCAATGTGGCTGCCAGAATGATGGCTGCAGCGATAATCTTGTGATTGTGCTGCTTTTGCGATTTACGGGCGTCAAAGCCCAATATCTCGCTCATTTTTTGATAATGCGCTTGTGAGGACGCAACGTTCTCTTTGCTTTGGGCAAGCTCTATATCGTATCGCTCACTTACGCCCTCGATGATTGCGCGTTTGAGTAATACTGCAGAGTTATGGTTCATCATTCGCCCTCCTTTGCAAATTTTTCGATCAATTGCTGCTTGCCGCGTCGCAGTCTTGTATAAACGGTGTTTGGTGAGATTCCCAAAACTTCGGCTGCTTGTTTCACGGTCATTTCTTCACCGTAGCACAAAAGCAGCACGCTGCTGTATTTGGGATCCATATCACGAATGGCTGTTACTACCTCGGCATATTGATCGCGGATATCAATTTTTTCGGCGAAATCCGACAGGCTTTCAATATCGATTGTGTCTTCCACCCCGTCCTGAGAGGGCAGCTCCGGTTCTTCTATGATCTTGGTGATCTCGTGATGTAGTATCGTAAACAGGTATGCCTTGATCTCATGTTCGGGTTTGCCAAAGGGGACGGAATTTGCATACCGCACAATGCTCAAAAACGTGCTTTGCACGGCATCCTCTGCATCAAGTGCGGGATTATGATGCTTTGCCCGCGCAAAGCCTTGGCGCGCCACGCGCAGCATTTTATTATGATAACGCCGAAACAAGCGTTCAATTTGCGGACGGTATTGCTCATCCGCAAGGCTTAGAAAAAATATCAGCATGCAATCCCCCCTTTCCGTTTTTTTCATTATAGCACGGGATATGGTAGTTGTCAAGCAAAAAGCCCTACCTTTGCGGGCAGGGCTTTTACTGTTATTCTGCAAGCAGCTTTTCAAGTGCTGCCAGGCGGACGCAAACGGTCAGCACGTTCATGGCAGCCGTCAGATCCTCTTTGGAGGGATAGGTGGGCGCTATGCGGATATTGGAGTCGTCAGGGTCAATGCCGTAAGGATAGGTTGCGCCTACCTTTGTCAGCACCACGCCCGCGTCCTTTGCAAGCGCGTAGGCTCTTTTTGCTGTTCCATTCATCACGTACAGGCTGACAAAATAGCCGCCCTTTGGATCTGTCCAGCGGGCAATGCCCTTTTCACCAAGATCGCGCTCCAGCGTCTCTTTGACAATAGCGAAACGCGGACGCAGTATCGCAGCCTGCTTTTGCATGATTGCCTCAACGTTGGCTGCAGTACCGAAGTATCTGACGTGTCGCAGCTGGTTGATCTTGTTATAGCTGATGGTCTGTACCGTAAGCACCTTTTTGGCATGATCCAAATTGGTCTTTGACATTGCCATAACAGCGACACCTGCACCGGGATAGGTGATTTTAGAGGTGGAGGCAAAATAGTAAACTCTGTCGGGATTGCCATGCTTTTCGCAAAGGGCAAAAATATCGGCAAGCTCGTCATGCTGACCGTACAGTGCATGCACGACGTAGGCATTATCCCAGAAAATGCGGAAATCAGGTGCAGCGGTCTTCATGCTTGCAAGGCGTTCCACCGTTTCATCGGAGTAAATATAGCCGTCCGGATTGGAATACTTGGGGTTGCACCAAATGCCCTTGATGGTGTCATCATTGGCAACCAGCTCTTCAATCATATCCATATCGGGTCCCGTTTCGGACATGGGCACGGTGATCATTTCAATGCCCAGCGACTCGCAGATCAGAAAATGGCGGTCGTATCCGGGAGAGGGGCACAAAAACTTAACCTTATCAAGCTTGCACCAAGGCTTAGCACCCTCTGTCCCCGTACCGTACAGCATACAGCGGCTGACGGTATCATACATCAGCGTCAAGGATGAGTTGCCTGCTACGAAAATGTTCTCTGCCGGAATGCTCAAAAGGTCACCGAAAAGCTTTTTCGCCTCAGGGACACCGTCCAGCATACCGTAGTTACGGCAATCAAAGCCGCTGTCGGTAAAGCAATGCTCACGGTCAATGCAGGTTAAGAGCCCGTCGATCATATCAAGCTGCTCTGCGCTGGGCTTGCCGCGTGACAAGTCGAGCGAAAGCCCCTGCTCAAGTATCTTTTGGTAATCCTTTTGCAAGGATTGGTATTCGGCAAGCAGCTGCTGCTTGCTCATATCTGTATAATGCATCTCACTAACTCCTAAATGACAAATCAACTCTCACATTATACCACGATGTTTTGTATTTTGCAATACCTATTTTGAATATTTTTCAATATTTATTGCACTTTTTCGGAAATATCACTTGCATTTCCAAAATTCCATGATAATTTTTGCAAGAGATTGCGCGTCGCTTGCAAAACGGACATCCTCCCAGTGGGGTGGAAAGAGCTCGGTATAGCGTGGCTCGGCATATCTTTGATCAAGCAGCACAACGATACCGCGGTCGGTATCCGTACGGATAACGCGCCCTGCTGCCTGCAGGACGTGATTCATACCCGGATACACGTAGGCGTATTCGTACCCCATACCGTTTTGGTCTGCGTAATAATCACGAATGATGTTTCGCTCGTCTGAAAGTCCCGGTATGCCAACGCCGACGATGATACTGCCGATCAATCTTGCACCCGGCAGATCAACCCCCTCAGAGAATGATCCTCCCAGCACGCAAAAACCGATCAGCATGCTTTGGTTTTCCGCCTTGAAGGCATCCAGGAATTGCTCCTTTTGCTCCTGCGTCATACCGCGCTTTTGCAGCATCACGGGCACGTCCGGATATCTGTTGCAAAAAGCCTTGGCAACCTTTTCCATATACGAATAGGAAGGAAAATATACCATATAATTCCCCACCTTACCGCAAACCGATGCGGCAATATAGGAGGCTGTTTTTTTGACGGACTTATCTCTATCCTCGTATTTTGTGCTGATACCCTCTGCGACAGCCACACACAGATTTTCATGCGGGAAGGGTGAGGGAAAGTTAACGGAAACCGCTTGCTTTCCGCCGCCCAAAGATTGCGCAAAGTATGCCGGCGGTGTCAGTGTTGCGGAAAACATGATAACTGCCTGTGCACCGCTGTTACAAGCTTCAAGCTGTGCGGATGGGTCAAGACACAGCTGCTTGAGCGAGATTTCGCTTCCCTGTACGGTCAGATACGTGACAAATCCTTTGTCGTACAGCTCAGCTGTAGAAACGTAAGCGCGCAGTTCACCGTAAAATGCCTCAATCGCTTCGTACAAAGCGTCATACGTGTGTATTTTCAGCCATTTTTCCACGGACGTACAAAGCGTGGCAAGGGTGTTGTTGATGTCGTCAAGCGGTTCTTTTGAGAAAAAGTATCCGCATTCAACACCGTTTGCATCCTTTTGCAGTGCATCG
>JAFNZX010000035.1 GCA_017382615.1 Clostridia bacterium
AAGCATTTCAGGATGCATTATCAAAAGACGGAAATTGGAGAGATAATATAGGCGAGCTCATAAATCAAAAAATGTCCGATCCTCAAAATGAAATCAAATCGCACGATGAAAGTGAAGATAAATAAGAAACACCCCCTACAGTCTTTGAAAATCTGTCGGGGATATCTCTTTGTTTTCTGTGGTTCAATTTTTATTATCCGCAGGAGCGTGTGTTCGGTGATTTCTCTGCTAAAAACATCGCCCATTTCGGCGGATTTTTTATTTCACTTTGTCGGCAACGACAGCACCACGGTGAAGGTGTCGTCCTTTTTTTGCGTACGGAAGCTGCCCTGCAATGCGTGCATAATGCTCTCGCAGGTCAAAAGCCCCAGTTTGGTGCTCTCCACCTTGCCTGAATGCTTGGCAATCTTGTTTTCCCCCGTCACCACCACCATGCGATCACGGTATTCCACGTAAAAAACAGCGGGGATTTGGTGATCGGCATACTTGACGATATTGCTGTACAAATTATCCAACACGCGGCTCAGATAATCCACATTGGTATACACGCGCACGCCCTCAAGCGTGGAAGAGAGCTCGTATTGCAAAGGCACGTTGGAAATCTCCGCCGACATAAATCGCTCGGAGAGCAGCTGATCAAACAGTACGGCAGCGTTGTATTGCTCCAAGGGAACGGTATCATCCTTGTGCCCGTAGGCAAGAAAATAATTGAACAGCTCATCGGATTGACGCTTGATCCTGCCTGCATTCTCGGTGCACACCGAAAGGTACTTTTGCTGCTCCTCACTCAGGTTTTCTCTATGCGCATCGATCAGCTCAAGATACCCCAAAAGTGAAGTCAGGGGCGTGCGGATATCGTGCGAGATTGAAGTAATCAGCTCCTGATTGGCACGCCAAGCCTGCTCCTTTTCCTCCATTTTTTGCAAGATCGAATCTCTCATGCCGTCCACGTGCGAGGCAAGCTGCGCGATCTCGTCGTTACCCATTTTGCCGATCTTACCCTGCAGATCACCGCCCGCAATGGCTTTGACATCACGAGATAGGCGCATAATACGGGAGATCTCGGCTTGGTAATATACAATAACGATCAGCACGAACAGCACAATGGCAACCGCCATAGCCAGAATGTCACCCAAAAAATACAACACCTCGGCATAGTCCTGCACCGCAACCAACACGGTCTTATCGGAAAATTCCACTTCTATGCTGTAGTCGTATTTCTGCGTATCCGGCACGGTATCCGATTCAATTCCTTCCAGCACAATGACCTTGAAATTTTCGTTCTCACGGCTCCATTCCAATATAGCATCCATATTGGAGGTGCTGATATCACTTTGCTCTACCCAACTTTTAAAATTGACAAGCACCTCTTCAATTCTCTCGCGTTCCTTTTCATCGGTCATATATTCCTGCTCGATGACGTAGTCAAACAAGGGGGAGAGCGCGAAAAACGCGCCAAAGCCGATCGCAAGCGCGGCAACGACGACCGCTACGTGCTTCCACAAGAGCGAGGAGCGGTATCTTGTTTTTCTCTTTACTGTCTTAGTCAATGACGTACCCCTTTCCCCACACGGTGCGGATCATATTCTGGTCGTCTCCCAGCTTTTTGCGCAGATTGGCAATATGTACCAACACGGTATTGGTGGAGCTGGGCAGATACGTCTCGCGCCAAACCGTTTCATAAAGCTCCACGGTGCTAAAGGTGCGTCCGCGTGCACCGTACAGCAGCGCAAACAGCTCGTATTCCTTTTCCGTCAGCGAGATCTTCTCGCCACCCTTATACAGCGCCTTTTCCTCGGCGTTCAGCTCGGGCTTGAATTGTTCCTCTTGCATGGACTCCATGCGGTACTGATTCCATCTGCGCAAGAGTGCGCTGACGCGCAGCTTGAGGTCTGTTGCATAAAAGGGCTTGACGATATAGTCGTCACCGCCGCTGCCAAATGCCAGCACCTTGTCTGAATCGGCACTCTTGGCGGTCAAAAACAGAATGGGCAAGGAAGAGGCGGCGCGGATCTCCGCTGCGGCATCCACACCGTTCATTTTGGGCATCATGATATCCATGATCACCAAGGAAAGTGCAGGATCTGCCTTGACAAGCTCAACCGCCTGCTCACCGTTTTGCGCCTCTACGACGGAATAGCCATCCTTTTCCAGCACGATTTTCAGCAGCTCACGAATATCCGGCTCGTCGTCCACTACAAGAATTTTATATTGTTCGGGCATGCTTTAGCCTCCTTTTACACTGTGTATGTGCTTATTATACCATAAAAAAGACAAAATGCAAAGAAATTTTTATAGTTCTTAATAATTTTTTATACTTTTCAAACTTTTTTCAAAAAAAGTATTGCTTTTTCAAAAAAGGTGTGATATAATACATTCGCTTTGGAGGCATAGCTCAGCTGGTTAGAGTGCTTGCTTGACATGCAAGAGGTCACTGGTTCGATTCCAGTTGTCTCCACCAAAAACAAGAAGGGATGGCAAAAGCCATCCCTTTTTGTTTTTGCTGGACGCCTTCGGCGAATCTGAACCACGCCGCCACGCGCCATGCGCGTTGCGGCATATTTGCGCAGGTTTCCAGCCAGCCTCGGTTGCGCTTTGGCGCAAATTTTGATTCAGATTCCAGCCTGAGCCTTTGTTACTCATCCAATCAGAAAAGTGCGACGAGAGCAACGACGGTCAAAACCGATCCCTGCAAAACTTAAGAAATTAAATTCCATCATTCCCTTGACATCCCTCTATGCTTCTGTTATAATACCCCCGGCAAAATTCGACGACTATGGAGGTTATATATGCTCTGGGGCTCTTACGGCTTGGTTCATATCATCACGCTTTTGCTTTCTGCCGCGATCATTGTCGGCTTATATTTTATATTGAGAAAACGCTCGGAAAAGGTCAAGACCATCGTGCTTTTCATCCTTTCATTTTCGGGCATTTCGGCAATCATCTTCAATCTGGTCACGTGGGGCTCGCCCATTGAGTACCTTCCCTTTCACATGTGCTCGATCTCGGCAATGCTGCTGCCCTTCGCGGTGCTGACCAGAAACAAGGTCATCAACAACCTTTTGCTGCTTTGGTGCCTGGGTGCGCTGATCGCGCTGGTACTCAATCAGGGGCAGGCAGAATACGAGATATTCTCCCTGACATTCCTTTTCTACTATTTCCCGCACACCTTGGAGGTCGGCATCCCGATCCTTATGTTTGCGCTGGGACTTGTCAAAAAGGAGGTCAAGTACATCGGCTCAACCGTTGCATTGACGCTGTTCCTTTACACCGTGGTACACCTGCTCAACGTGCTGCTCAACAACTACGCCGAGGCAAACAACATCGTGGACTGGGCAGGCGAGGTGGTCAAGCTCAACTACATGTACTCGGTAGACCCCACCAATCCCGTACTGCAGATCATGTACAACTTAGTCCCCCACCCATACTGGTACATGCTGGTGGCAACACCCTTTATTCTGCTCTATCTTGCGCTGGTGTATTTGCCTGAGATCATAAAAGCGATCAAAGCCAAGAAAATTGCAT
>JAFNZX010000329.1 GCA_017382615.1 Clostridia bacterium
CGACGACGTATCCTTGAGCGTACTGCCCGTGCATCACACCTACGAGCTGATGTGCCTGCAGGCGGAGCTGCTGCTGGGCATGACGATTTGCATCAACGACAAGCTGCGTCACGTGGTCAAGAACATGAACCGTTTTCAGCCTACTGTCATGACGCTGGTACCTCTGTTCCTTGATACCATGGAGAAAAAGGTGTGGGCAGAGGCAGAGAAGAAGGGCAAGGCAAAGACGCTGCGTGCGGCTATGAAGACCTCGGATGCGCTGCGCAAAACGGGCGTTGACGTGCGCCGCAAGCTGTTTTCTGACGTGCACCGCGCGTTCGGCGGCAATCTGCGCACCATTATCTGCGGCGGCGCAAAGCTCAATCCCGCGCTGATCCATACCTTTGACAGCTTTGGTATCACGGTGTACGAGGGCTGCGGCATTACAGAGTGCTCGCCCTTGACCACGCTCAATCCCTTCTTTGCACCCAAGCCGGGATCGATCGGCAAACCCGTAGGCAGCTGCAATCTGCGTTTGGATACCAAGGGATACGGCAAAAACGAAAAGGGCTACAACGAGGGCGAAATTCAAGTCAAGGGCACCAACGTCATGCTTGGCTATTACCAAAACCCCGAGGCAAACGCTGCCGTGTTTACCGAGGACGGCTGGTTCCGTACGGGCGACGTAGGCTATATGGATGAGCAGGGATACTATTATATCACCGGCAGATGCAAGTCTGTTATCGTGCTGGATAACGGCAAAAACGTGTTCCCTGAGGAGATCGAGGAGTACCTTGGCGCGCTTGATACGGTTGCAGAATGCGTGGTTGTGGGCAGAAAGGCAGACGAGCACACGCCTACGGCACTGGTAGCGATCATTTATCCCAATTACGATAAGTTTGAAAAGGACAACTCCGAGGAAAACGTCAAGGCGACCATTCTGGCGTCTATCCGCGCTATCAACCGTGAGCTGCCCAGCTTCAAGCAGGTATCTCTGATCGAGCTGCGCTCCACCGAGTTTGAAAAGACGACTTCCAAGAAGATTAAAAGACATTTGGTCAAATAATATTCCAAAATCACGGGAGGGGCTTGCCCCTCCCGTGATTTTATGTTATAATGTTTTTGATGATAGCAGGAAATCGCAGAGCACTGTCTTGCTCCGCAGGAGATTTTCTGCGATATTTTGCCAAGGAGGAAACGCATGCTGCGTCTTATCAAACGATGCCCCGCATATATGGCGGGATACAAGGCATATTGCCAAGAGCTATATGACAATAGCGTGCTCTATTTCCGCCCCACCGATCCGAAGTGCATCGATGACGGCTGGTTTGAACGCACAAAGCCGTTTTACGATCAAAAGGAGCAGGGGCTGATCCAGGGGCAATCTCCGAGCATTCACTATTGGGCGGTGGACGGGGAACGCTTTATTGGTGAATTTCAGCTCAGAACGCAGTTTACGGATAAGGTCATGACCGAGATCGGCAGTATTGGCTATGCCGTTCGCGTATCCGAGTGGGGAAAGGGCTACGGCACGCAAATTCTGCAAAGCGGTTTGGAGATCGCAAAAGCCTACGGCATGGAAAAGGTGCTATTGACCATCCATGAAAATAACGTCGCGTCCATTCGCTTGTGCGAAAAAATGGGTGGGAAGTGGCAAGATACTATCCAAGCCTATAATGACGCGGAAGGGCATCACAGGCTCAGACGGTATTGGATCATGTTAGCATAAGAAAAAACTCCGACAAATGGGGCTGACAAATTAGCGGTGAATATATGTGAAGCAGAAGTCTTTAGTGGGCTTCTGCTTTTGCTATGGAGATATTACGCGCAGAAACCGATTGTATTCGCGCTCTCCCCCCTGCGCTTGGAACAAGCCTGCGCCAGCCTTCC
>JAFNZX010000330.1 GCA_017382615.1 Clostridia bacterium
ACTTGAAAAAATCAATGATAGACAAAATGCCGGGAGACTATTGGAAAAAGTTCGCGGGTGCGCGCGTGTTCAGTGCGTATCAGATGCTGCATCCGGGCAAAAAGCTGACCTTTATGGGCAGTGAGATCGGGCAGTTCCACGAATGGGCGTACAAGGAGCAGATCGATTGGTTCTTGCTGGACGAGTACGCCACCCACCGCAAGCACAAGGCGTTTGTCAAGGCACTCAACGCGTTTTATCTTGCCGAGCCGGCACTCTGGCAGGTGGACGATTCGTTTGAAGGCTTTAAATGGATTGATGCTGACGACAGGGATCGCAGCGTGATCAGCTTCCGTCGTATTGACAAGAGCGGTAAGGAGCTGATCGCGGTGATCAACTTTACCCCCTCGACTTACGAGGACTTTTGGCTGCAGGTACCTGCGGACGGGACGTACACCGAGGTGTTCAACACCGATGACACTGCGTACGGCGGCAGCGGCGTGACCAATGCGGGCACGCAATTTGTTTCCGAGACGATGGGAGGCAAGCAGGTAATCAGACTGCGCGTTCCTCCTTTGGGCGCCTGCGTGCTGCGCCGCACCAAAAAGCGCGCAAAGGCGAGAACGGCTCGCAACTGAGTTCTCTTGATTTTCACGGCAGAACCGTTGAAGATAGATTCATCTGAATACCCGTAAAACGGGAAAACTATAATTTACGAAGGAGTGGTTCAAATGTTCAAGAAAAAAGAATGTGTCGCAATGCTTCTGGCAGGCGGACAGGGCTCGCGCCTGTACGCACTGACCACAAAAACCGCAAAACCCGCAGTCCCCTTCGGCGGTAAGTACCGCATTATTGACTTTACGCTTTCCAACTGTGTCAACTCCGGTATTGATACCGTGGGTGTGCTGACGCAGTATCAGCCCCTGGTGCTCAACGAGTATATCGGCAACGGTCTGCCTTGGGATCTCGACCGCGCATGGGGTGGTGTCAAGATCCTGCCTCCTTATCAGGGACAGAAGAGTGCCGATTGGTATAAGGGCACTGCTAACGCGATTTATCAGAATCTGGAGTTCATCAACCGCTACGATGCGGAGTACGTGCTCATCCTCTCGGGTGACCACATCTATAAAATGGACTACGCCAAGATGCTGGCATATCATAAGCAGAAGGGCGCAGATTGCACCATTGCCGTGATCGGTGTGCCGATTGAGGAGGCAAGCCGCTTTGGTATCATGAGCACTTACGAGGACGGTACCATCTATAAGTTCTCCGAAAAGCCCAAGAATCCCGATTCCAATCTGGCTTCCATGGGTATCTACATCTTTAACCGCAAGAAGCTGGCTGAATATCTGATTGCGGACGAAAACACTCCCGGCTCCTCCAACGACTTCGGTAAGAACATCATTCCGAATATGCTGGCGGCAGGCGAGAAGATGTTTGCATATCCCTTCGAGGGCTATTGGAAGGACGTTGGAACCATCTCCTCCTTGTGGGAGGCGAACATGGATCTGCTTGGCGAGAAGCCTGAGCTGAACCTTGGCGATGAGTCCTGGAGAATCTACGCGCGCCATATGGCACTCTCGCCTCAGTACGTGGGCGCAGATGCTGTGATTGAAAACAGCAATATTTCCGAGGGCTGCGAGATCTACGGTACGGTACGTAACTGCATCGTCGGTGCAGGCGTAAAGGTAGCCGCAGGTGCTGTCGTGACCGATAGCGTGCTGATGGGCGACACCGTGATCGAAGAGGGCGCGCAGGTATCTTACTCAATCATAGCTACCGGTGTAACCGTGGGCAAGAATGCCAAGATCGGTGCAGATAAGGCAGATGCAAAGGGAATTGCCGTCATCGGTGAGGACGTGACCATCGAGGCGGGTGCTGTCGTAGAGGACGGCGCCATGATTCCCGAGGTTTAAGAGAGGGGGAAAAGAGAAATGACTGCAGCAGGATTGATTTTTGCAAATACGCACGATAACAGCATTCCCGAAATGACCAGATTGCGCACCATGGCGTCTGTGCCCTTTGGCGGCAGATACCGTTTGATCGACTTCGCGCTTTCCAATATGGTCAATTCCGATATTACCAAGGTGGGTGTGATCACCCACTACAACTACCAGTCGTTGCTTGACCATATCGGCAACGGTAAGGACTGGGATCTGGCTCGTCGCTCGGGCGGTATCAAGATTTTGCCTCCTTACATCACCATGTTTGATTCCTCTGCGCCCGGTGTCAATCGCTCCAGATTGGATGCGCTCAAGGGTGCGGTCAACTTTATCAACCGTTGCTCCGAGGATTACATCGTAATGTCCGACTGTGACGTGATCTGTAACATCGACCTCAAGGCTGTTGTGGAGGCACACGAGAAGAGCGGCGCAGATCTGACCTTTGTAACCAAGGTCGTTGATGCAGGTTCTATGTACGTTGAAGGTACTATGCCCGTTGTTCGCGTCGACGAAAGCGGCAGAGTGACCGACTTTGCAGAGGAGCACCTTGAGCAGGGCAACGTTACCATCAGCACCAACATCATGGTTGCTACCCGCACGTATTTGCAGAACGTGGTGCAGGAGGCTGTATCTCACGGCTACACCAGCTTCTTTAAGGATATTATTGCCAAGTCTTTGGATCGTGCAAACTACCGCGCTTATGAGTATGACGGTGTGTTTGCCAAGATCGGCTCTATGGAGGGCTATTTCGCTTGCTCCATGGCGCTGTTGGACGAGGATACCCGTAAGGGCATCTGGGGCGTACCGAACAGACCCATTCTGACCAAGGTTCGTAACTCTGCACCCACCAAGTATTGTGGGGACGCCAAGATCGTCAACTCTGTCGTGGCAGACGGCTGCGTGATCGAGGGCACGGTGGAAAATTCCATTCTGTTCCGCGGTGTTAAGGTCGGCAAGGGAACTGTTGTTAAGAACTCCATTCTCATGCAGGATACCTATACGGGTGAGAACGTACTGCTCAATTGCGTGATTACCGATAAGAACGTCATGATCAAGGACGGCAGAATGCTGTCGGGCTGCGAGACCATGCCCTTCTATATTGGTAAGAACGGCGCGATCTGATCAGGAGGTTAAGAGATGAAAAAGATTTTATTCGTAGGCGCAGAGGCTATGCCCTTTGCTGCAACCGGCGGACTTGGTGACGTGCTGGGATCCTTGCCTGCAGCCATTCGCAAAAAGGGCGGCAAGAACGTGGACGTGCGCGTGGTGCTGCCGCTGCACGGCTCTATGGGCAAGACCTGGAAGGATCAGCTGGTCGACGAGGCTGAATTCCGCGTCAATCTCGCTTGGCGTAATCAGTATTGCGGTGTCAAGTCCTTGGTAAAGGACGGCGTAACCTTCTACTTTATCGATAACGAGTATTATTTCAACCGTCCCGCGCTGTACGGCAACTTTGACGACGGCGAACGCTATGCATTCTTCTGCAAGGCAGCGCTTGAAATGATGCCCCTGATCGATTGGTATCCCGACGTACTGCACGCTCATGACTGGCAGGCAGCACTGTCCGTGGTATATCTCAACACCAGATATCGCAACAAGCCCGCCTTTGAGCATATCAAGAGCGTGTTCACCATTCATAATATTGAGTATCAGGGCAAGTTTGATTTCTCAATTTTGGGCGATGTGTTTGAGCTTGGCGTAGAGCACAGCTCGCTGATGCGTTATGACGATTGCATTAACCTGATGAAGGCTGCGATTGTTTGCGCAGACACCGTCAGCACGGTCAGCCCCAGATACGCAGAAGAGATCAAGACGCCTGAATATGCACACAGACTCAACTACGTCTTGGAGCAGAACGCGCACAAGCTGACCGGTATTCTCAACGGTATCGATTACGATTACTATAATCCCGCCAAGGATCTTGGCTTGGTTTCCACCTTTGATGCGCGCCGTCTTTCCGGTAAAGCGAAGGATAAGGCTGCTATGCAGGCAGAGGCAGGACTTCCCGTACGTGACGACGTGCCCGTTCTGGCAGTGATCTCCCGTCTTGCTGCGCACAAGGGTCTTGACCTGATCAGCCAGATCGCGGATAAGCTGGTTGCGGAAAACGACGTCCAGCTGATTGTGCTCGGTAAGGGTGAGGCTCGCTTTGAGCAGTTCTTTGCCGACCTGGCAGCGCGTTATCCCGATAAGGTAGCGGCACTTCTGACCTACGACCGTGATCTTGCAAAGCGTATCTACGCTGCAACCGATATTTTCTTAATGCCCTCCAAGAGCGAGCCCTGCGGACTTTCGCAGATGATCGCTTCCCGTTACGGTGCGGTTCCCGTGGTGCGTGAGACCGGCGGTCTGTACGACTCCATCAAGCCCTATTGGGAAAAGGACGGCGAGATGCTGGGTAACGGCTTTACCTTTGCAAACTATTCCGGTGACGAGCTGCTTGAGCGCACCTGCGCTGCAATCGCACTGTACGCCGACCGCGCAAAGTGGAAGAAGCTGGTTGCCAAGGTCATGCGTACCGATTTCTCTTGGGCAGCATCTGCAGACAAGTATCTTGAAATGTACGCAGATCTGTAATTTTTCCATTATTTTAGTTTTAGTATTATACCCCAGAAAGGATTTCCAAACCAATGATAGACTACAGACCCACAGCGGCAAAGATCAGAGAGGATCTGACCATCAAGCTTTCCCGCTATTTCGGTTGCACACCCGCTGAAGCAACCACCGAACAAATGTATAAGGCAACCGCCATGACCATCAGAGATATTCTGACCGAGAAGAGAGGCGAATTCAAAAAGCAAGTCAACAGACAGGGCTCT
>JAFNZX010000036.1 GCA_017382615.1 Clostridia bacterium
AGGGGGTGACGTTTGCGCCGTAGGTACGCATAACCTCGCGACGGAAGGGCTTTTGCTCATAGCTGACCTTAACCATGAAAACCTTGCAATCAAGACCAAAGTACGAGCATGCCATAGAAAGTGCCGTGCCCCACTGACCTGCACCGGTCTCGGTGGTCACGCCCTCAAGTCCCTGCATCTTGGCATAGTACGCCTGCGCGATGGCGGAATTGAGCTTATGGCTGCCGCTGGTGTTGTTGCCTTCAAACTTATAATAAATATGCGCGGGAGTGCCCAACTGCTTTTCAAGGCAGTACGCACGCACAAGCGGTGCGGGACGGTACATTTTATAAAAATCGATCAGCGGCTCGGGAATATCGATATAGGGCGTGGTGTCATCCAGCTCCTGGCGTGCCAGCTCCTCGCAGAATACCTCGCTCATGGCTTCCAGCGTAATGGGCTTCATGGTGCGGGGATCGATCAGCGGCGCGGGCTTTTTCTTCATGTCCGCGCGCACGTTGTACCACTGACGGGGAATTTCATTTTCGTTCAAATAAATCTTATAAGGGATTTCTACGTTTGCCATTTGGTTGCCTTTCTCCCCTGCTTTGTCCTTATCCATCGGGGATTTGGATAAGGTGCGGAAAAGAAAAAATCCTCCCATCCCGCAATTCAAGATTTGAATGCCGGGACAAGAGAAAACTCTTGCGGTGCCACCCTGCTTGATAGTCACACTATCCGCTCAATCATACGAGCCTATGCCGCTCATACGCCGATCCCTGTAACGGTGGATCACGCCGTCGCCTATACATTCCATTCCGTAAGGAATAAAACTTCCCGTTGCCCTCGAAAGTCCATTCACGCACGCACACTCCACCGCATCTCACCGCCGCGGCTCTCTGTCGGGGTGCTCCCCGCACGTTACTCCTCTTTCTCATCGGTTTATACTATTGTAGCACTATGTGAAATATTTGTCAATAGGTTTTCGGAGATTTTTGCATAGAATTCATAGAATACCCGTAGGGGCGTTCTGTGAACGCCCGCGGGGGCCCGCAGGTCTCCCCTACGAAGGTTGTTCTCACCAAAACAAATCTCCGCCCGTGGCATGTGCCACGGGCGGGGTGTTTGTATCTGTTAGATCAACCCTGTTTCTACAAAGCTGTACTTGGGCGTATAATAACCGCCTGCGTAGTTGTTCCAGATGCAGCCCTCGTCAAAGAAGTGAGGAGGAGCAACTGCCAAAAGCTCGCCTGCAGCGTGGTGGTGAGGCCCCATGAGGTTACGCAGGTTGTTGACCAGCGTCAGCTCGATTTCGTTCTCGCCTGCGACCACGTACTCAGAGATATCCACCTCAAAGGGCGTCCACATCACGGTGCGTACTGCCTTGCCGTTTACCTTGACGCGAATGGCGTTGATGCCCTTCTTATCAAACTTCAGGCAGCAGGGTGCGCCGTCAAGCGTTACGGTCTTCTTGAGCGTAACTTCACCCGAGAAGAACAAGAGTCCCTGCTTTTCCATTTCCTTGAGCGTCAACGTCTTGGGTGCTTCCACCAGCGCAAAGCCGCCCTCGTAGAAGTACGCCTTATTGGGAATAGGCTCAAACTTGCCGTCTGCCTTGACGCCGAAGTCACCAACGAGGTACATAGGCTCGATTTCGGTATCAAAGGTCAGCTTATTCTTTTCGGACTCAAAGATTCTGGACTTCTTGAGGTTTTCATAAGTTGCGTCGGTTTCCTTGAGGTAAACCTGCAGCTCGATGACGTTCTCGCCCTCGACCACCAGATCCGCAATGTTGAGCATACGGAAGGAGTGATCACGGAAGTAGCCGCAATCGGTCTTGTCGATCGCCTTGCCGTTGAGCGTCATGGTAAAGATCTCAGGAGTCTCGCACGCCAAGAACAGGCGAGCGGGCACAACCTCTGCGTTAAAGGTGAAGCGGCACTTGATATCCACGCCGCGACCAAGCTCGTAAGCTCTCTGTGCCACGTTGAGCACGCAAGCGTTCTCCTGCTGCAGCACGCCGTCAAACCAGTACGTGCAGGTATCCAGGGTCAGCGCGTTATCGGTCATGGAAGCAACCTGCCAATCGCCGCCAAGGCAAACCTCCTTGAGCGCGCGAGGAGCGGGTGCTTGTGCGTGTGCAGTACCGTCATCCACAACGACCAAGCTGCCGTATGCGGGGAAGGTGTACGTACCGTAGAACTCGACCTTCTCACCGGTCTCAATATCAATGCCGTAGCTGCCTACCTTGAAGTTGGTGGGCTGCGCCTGATCGGTGCTGTTGACAAAGTAATACAGATCAAAGCCTTCGTAATAGCGCTTGGTGTAGGTAATGTTGGGGTTATCGATCAGATCGCAGCCCTCAACCTCATCCACGGTCACGACCTTGCCGCCCTGTGCCTTGAATTCTGCAAGCAGCTTTTCGGTATGGGGCAGGTATGCGATATGCTTGGTCAGTACCACGGTGGAGTAGGATTGCTGACCGATGACAAGCTTGCCGTTCTCTACCTTACCGTGACGCTCCATCATGATCTCGTCGCCCAGGTGATAGAGCACGTGCTTTGCATCCAGCTCGTTCATGACGCGGATGATATCATTGTTATACTCGCCAAGACCCGTGTTAGAGCCGCAGTTGAAGCTGATCCAAGCGGAGGTCTGGGGATGCATGATCAGGGTGTCGTAACGAATCTCACCCTCGGCAAGCATCATGCCGATACGGGACATTGCGTCGTTGAACACCTTGTAATCAGCCCACCAAGGCTGCTGGCAGTACATTGCGGGCGGGTAGTCTCTCTTGCGTATTCCGCGCAGGGAGTAGCCCTCCAGGTGCTGGCACATCAGATTGACACCGCGCACCATCATCCACTCATAGTTTCTCTTGAGCTCCTCGTGGCCAACGTTGTGACCGCACAAAGCGAAGGTCTCGGACAGAATCTGCTTCTTGCCGGTCTGCGCTGCGGTGGAGCAAAGCTGCGCCATGGTCAGGCAGGGGTAAATGGGACGGCACAGCCAGTCCATACCCGGAATGTGGAAATACTCATAATGAGGCATGCAAGCACCGTTACTGGTCAGCTGCGCCTCCAAGGTTTCCTCCAGCACCAGGTGACCGGTGTAAAGCAAGCCGTGCGCCTCGCACCAATCAAAGATCTGCTTATTATAGTTCTTGGAGAACAGCTCTGTAACCAGCTTCCAGAAGTTCATTCTGGTCTGCTGCCAATCGCCTCTTTCGATAAAG
>JAFNZX010000331.1 GCA_017382615.1 Clostridia bacterium
GCCCTTGTTGATAAAAACGAACAAGACGGACACAATCATTGCCTTCACCGTAACGGTCAACCTAACGAAAAGGATGCGCGCAGAAAGCCTTGCCCCGCGGGGGAAGGGGGACCGCAGCGGAAGCAGAAACGAGCAGCGCGAGTTTCAATGACGCGGTTGCGGTGGATGAGGTGCATCACACGGACGCTCTTTCAGATCTCCGCAAATCAAAACCACCGGTTCAACCGGTGGTTTGCACAGCCCCTATAAGGGGCAAATACAGGCCTAACCCCTAAAAGGGGTACAGAAGTTTGGCATCGCATTACAATTACAGGCAGCCGCTCACGTGCGGCTGTCTTTTTTTAGCCTACTGATTCTTGCTACCCGTAAACGGGTCTGTGTATTCTTTTATGCTGATTTGGTCGCTGGCATAATCTTCCTCTAATTGATTTTTTATATACTCTGCTATGATTTTCTTGTTTTTACCAACCGTATCAACGTAATACCCTCGACACCAAAAATGTCTTGACCCATACTTATATTTCAAATTTGCATGTCGATCGAAGATCATTAAACTACTTTTCCCCTTGAGATATCCCATGAATTGTGCTATACTTAAATGTGGCGGGATACTTACGAGCATATGGATATGATCCGGGCATGCCTCTGCCTCTATGATCTCTACTCCTTTTTGCTCACACAATTTCCTCAGGATTTCTCCAATATCTTTTTTGATTGTCCCATATATCTCTTTCCTTCTATACTTTGGGGCAAAGACTATGTGGTATTGGCATCTGTATTTGCTGTGGGCTGTGCTTTTGATCTCGTTGTTCTCTTTTTTCATTATTAAACCTCCTTTTATTTTGTAATGCGGTGCCAAACCACTTACATTATACTTGGAGGTTTAATTCTTTGCAATGGGCTTGCATGTAGCTCGCCCTTTTTATTGTTCGCTCCGCTCGTTTTACCGCTCCCCCGGTAGAACCGGGGGTTTATTTCGACTACCAAGAAAAAAGCCCCACGAAAGTCGTGAGGCTTGAATTATTAAAACAACTTCAATGGTCATCCGGTATGTAGGAGTCTAGTAAGCTTTGAAGGTTCAATTCGTCGTGTGTCTTTGGCGGATTCTTGGCTTGCTGTGTGGGGTGTGTATCCTGTGTCTGCGGTTTATTCTGTGTTGGCTGTGTTTCCTGTGCCTTTGGCGCTTCCTGCGTTGCAGTAGAAGCGAGCGCGTCGAGCTGTTTTTGCATTCGCTCTAACGATTCGATGATTTCATCTAACTGATTGGGAACTTTTACGAAAAAGACCATGCATTTGATAATCCACCAAATAATAAAGACGACAAGAACAATTGGTATAACAAAGATGAGTATAAGTATTATTGCTGCTATTACTGCTCCAAAAAGAGAGATGATAGTTTCACCCATAAAATGCCTCCGATGTATTCCAAGATTTACCATTATTATAGCACCATAACAACCGTAAATCTATTGGCAACACATACAAAGATTAACCGCCCGTTTTGTACAAGTCGTCAATCCAGAACACAGGGGACGGTTAGCGTGAAAATTGGTTAGTTTGTAATGAATAGTGGAAAAGTCAGTGTCCCCTGTGACATAAACGGAAAAAGCTGTCAAGTATTGCGCTTGCGCGGTATTTTTTGCCCCTTCACCTATATAGACGCATTTTTTGCGAAAAAGTTCCGGTTTTTTTGAAAAAAAGTTGAAAAATTTTACGCAAGGGCAATGCGATCGTAATACGCATTCATTTTCTTTGCGCGTTCAAGCAGCTCGGCAAGAATGCCGTCCTTTTGCTCGTCGGGGGCTTCATAGGATTGGTGGTGTGCCTCCAGTACCAGCTCGCCTGTATAGCCTACCTCGTGCAAGATCTCCAAAAATTCCTTCCAGTCGATGTTGCCGTAGCCGGGGATGAGGTGCTCGTCGCCGTAGCCGGGGCCGTGCGTGTCCTGAATATGGAGGGAAAGGGGCATGACGTCCAGCTCGCGCAGGATGGGAGGATCAATGCCGTAGAAGTGGGCGTGCCCCGTGTCGTAGCACCAACCGAAGCGGGGAGAGTTCACCTCTTTTACCAGCCGCACGATATTTCTCGGGTGCACGCTTGCCTGCCAAAGAATATTCTCGGAAAGCAGGGTCAGGTCGTATTTTTCCGCATAGGGCAGCAGCTTTTGCGTTGCCTCTACGTTGACGCGGATAAATTCCTCCACGTCCACAATGATGCGCCCATCGATCTCGTGAATGGGGTGCACCACAATGAATTTTGCGCCCAAGAGGGCTGCGGCTTCCAGCGCGCGGTATTGCTGCACGTCCTCGGAGGCTACGTTGAAGGGGGCGTGTGCATGGGTAAAGCGCACGCCAAGCGCGTCCGCTCTCTTTCTGAGCGCAATGACGCGCTCGCGCCAGTTGTCAACCGCCAAAAGGCGGTCACCGCCGATAAAGTAGTCAAAGCCTGCATCCAGCGCGGTAAAGCCCACGCCCGCAAGTCTTTCCAGCACCTCCTCCGCTTGATAGGAGGGAGGGAATACGCCGGTGGTGGTTACAATATCCATAAGTTCTCCTTTTTCATTGCTTTTGAGTGAAAAAAGCGTGCCGACCACAAGGGTCGGCACGCAGAATGTTATTCGTAGAACTCGTAGCCGTACTGCTCGTAGATCTTCTTAAGGGTCTTCATGGTAGTCTTCTCACCCTTGGTAATATCTCTGGTGATAGATGCGCTGCCGCTGTTGAGAGCGGTCTGAATGATGGTAGCGCAGGGTGCGTTATGGCTGTAGAAATGGGTGTAACCAAAGTCGAATACCTTGTGACGGATGATAACGTCAACCATTTCGGCGGACTCGGGGTCACGTGCGGTCTTGGACTTTGCAACCTTTTCATAAAGGGTCTCGGTAACCATGTAGTAGGAGGAGGAAGCAAGAACCTCCATCATGTAGCCGGTGATCTCCAGCTGCTCATCGGAAAGGCTCTTGGGAACGCATGCTACGGGAGCTGCGCCGTTTACAAAGCTCAGGTACTCTTCCTGCTTTTCATCGAACTTGGGCTGGGGCAGGATACCGAAGTCGTCCTGCATCTCGCGCATGTCGGTTGCACCGGAGAGGTAGCCTGCATAGAACAGTGCTCTGCCTGCCTTGAAGATCTCGGCGGGCTGCTTGTACATTTCATTGTTTGCATTGTACTCAGCAACGGTAACGTGCAGTGCCTTCTGACTGACGATCAGATCGTAGATCTTTTCGTAGATGGTCTGCAGTCTGTCAGCGTTTGCCTCGTAGATGGGCAGGTGATCGTCGTCAAAGGTGAACATGGTAGCACCGGAGCCGAAGTAGAAGTTATAGTCACAGTCAAGCGACCAGCCTACAAGGCCGTAGAAGTCGTCGGAGTAGATCATCTTACCGTCACCGTTAAGGTCCTTGTTCTGGTCCTTGGTCATGGTGATCATGTCGTCCAGCGTCCAGGTGCCCTCTCTTGCATCGTCGTAGGGGTATTCCCAGCCGCGATCGTCAAACAGGTTCTTGTTGAATACAACGGCTGCGGAGATCAGCATGGTACCGGGCAGCAGGTCGCCGCACACAACGAACATGTCATCACCGAACATAAAGCCGTTCTTGCAATCCTGGTCCCACCACTCGTTGTCAAAGTTTACGTACTCCAGGTCAGCCAGGTTGTAAAGGTGACCCTGCATACCCAGGTTGGTTGCAGCATCTACCATGTGCTGGTATACCAGATCGTAGTCGCCTGTGCCTGCGGTAACGTCGGTCTTTACCTTCTGACCAAGGGAATTGTATTCCCCGTCGATGATGCCGTTGAGGGTAATGCCGTAGTAGCTCTGGATCATATCGTTTCTACGGTACACAGCGTCCTCAAGGGGGTCAGATGAGTTTTCCTCCGGACCGATATCGGTGTCCCTCATACTTAAAATGTTAAATTCCTTACCTTTGAGATTGTCATTGAATTCCAGCTCGGGGTTGACCCAGTTGGAGTTCTCTTCCACCGATGTCGAGGAGCTTTCTCCTTCGTTCTGCTCTGCGCAGGCTGCCAGCATACCAAGCAGCATCACGCCGCACAGAAGAAGGACTAAAATTCTTTTGGACATTTTTTTCTTCCTCCGTATATTTTTTTGAGATACATAACTATTTTACCATATGGGAGTATATTTGTCAAGGGATTTTTATCATATGAAGGAGCAAGCCGCGGATTATGCGCATTCTTGTACAAATCGGTGGGCGCTTATGTGTTCAAAATCATGAAAAATGGGTGTGTGACAAAAAAACAGTTTACAAACGCAAGCTGTTATGTTATAATATATTGATTACAATGGGAGGAGAGGGCTATGAGACTGGATAAAATGATCTCCTCCACGGGTATTGCTTCTCGCTCGCAGATTTCCTCTGCGGTCAGAGCAGGCAGGGTGCTTGTGGATGGTGTTGCAGCCAAAAAGGCGGATATGCAGGTTGACCCCGACAAGGTCAGCGTGATTTATTGCGGCACGCCGGTATGCTACAGACAATACACCTATATCATGCTCAACAAGCCCGAGGGCTACGTCAGCGCGACAGAGGACGGCAAGCTGCCCACCGTAATCGAGCTGCTGCCCGAGGAGCTGCAACGGATCGGGCTGTTTCCGTGCGGCAGATTGGACAAGAATACGCTGGGGCTGATGCTGCTCTCCAACGACGGCGACACCTCGCACAGGCTGCTCGCGCCCAAGAGCCACGTTTCCAAAACCTATGCCTTTCGCCTCAAATTCCCGCTGTCGGATGCGGATATTGCGCAGCTTGAGAGCGGCGTGGATATCGGTGGCTACGTCACAGCCCCCTGCTGTGTGGAGCGCACGGACGAAAGGGAAGGGAAAATCACCCTGACCGAGGGGAAATATCATCAGATCAAGCTGATGATGGAGGCGGTGCATAATCAAGTCACGTACTTGGAGCGCGTGACGTTCGGACCTTTGGTGCTGGATGCGGCACTGAAGCGGGGCGAATGGAGATATCTTAGCGACGACGAGATCGCTTTACTGTTAAAAAAATAAGGAGGAACGATATGCAATATCCGATTACCTATTGGTTTGGAACCAGAAAAGAATTTATCTACCGTGCGGACGGCAGCCTTGCCACTGAGGAGATCGATAGGGTCAAGAACGCGGGCTTTACCTTAATGCTTGCTGAATTTGACGTAAAGACAAACAAGCTGGTTTTAGAGGCGGCTGCCGAAAGAGGCTTGCAGGTCATGGTGTCCGACCACCGTATTGACAAGGCACGGTACGAGCGCGACAATATGCGCGACCATCTTGCTGCAGTGGTAGCGGATTATGCAGGATATCCCGCGCTGTTTGGCTATCATATCGTGGACGAGCCGAATGCAGGTGCATTTGATACGCTGGCTGAGATTCGCCGTGTTCTTGCCGAGCTTGATCCCGCGCACGAGGCGTATATCAATTTGTTCCCCAACTACGCTTCCCCCGAGCAGCTGGGCAATCCCACCTACGAGGATCACTTGGCGCAGTACACAAGCAAGGTCAAGCCGAGCATTATCAGCTACGACCACTATCATTTCCTCAAGGGTGCGAAAAAGGAGAGAATCTGCGTTGACGAGCGCGAGCAGCAGATCTATGACTCCACCTTTGGTGGTGCTTCCGAATACGAGAACGTGGACAGAGCGGGCTTTTTCACCAATATCGAGCAGATCAGAAACGAATCTCTCAAAACCGGCATCCCGTTCATGGTCATTATCCTTGTGGTCGAGCACGGACCTTACCGCAACCTGACCGACGGGGAATTGCGCTGGGAGGTCTGGCAGTCGCTGGCATACGGCTCTGCCCGTATTTCTTACTTTACCTATTGGACGCCCGGTGCAAACAACACCGAGGGCGACGATTTCTGGCATTGGCAGAACGGCATGATCTCACAGACCGGCGAGACGCTGCCGCATTATTATATGATTGCGGATATCAACCGCGAGCTGCAGGCGGTGGGCTCGATTCTCAACGAGCAGAGGTCGCTGGGTGTATATCATCTTGGAGAGATGCCGAATGAGAGATATATCACGTACGCAGACGGTGCGGTCGGTCCTATCGATAAGATCGAGGGCGATAAGCTGACCGTGGGCGTATTCACCGACGGCTACGTGCTGATTGCAAACCGCGACTATGCGGGTGAAAACGACTTTGCCTTTGCAGCAAAGGGCGCAGTTGCGCTGTTTGATGCCGAGAGCGGTGAATTCTTCGCTTTGGAGAGCGAGGACGGCGTTTACCGCATGAGCCTTGGCGAGGGTGACGCCATTCTTTTGAAATTTGAAGCATAACGAATTCCCATATACCAAAGATAACCCATTACTACAACGAAAAGGAACCCTGAATTTATGGACATTATCGCAACACTGAGCAAGGAGCTCAACATTGAAACGCAAAGACTGATTGACACCATCGCGCTGATGGACGAGGGCAACACGATTCCCTTTATTGCGCGTTACCGTAAAGAGGTTACGGGCAGCCTGGACGACACCACGCTGCGTACCTTGGAGGACAGACTGACCTATCTGCGCAATATTGAAAAGAGAAAGCAGGAGGTCAAGGATCTCATCGCGGCGCAGGAAAAGCTGACGCCCGAGATCGAGAAAGCCATTGAAAACGCCAAGACCATTACCGAGGTGGACGATATTTACCGCCCCTTCCGCCCGCACCGCAAGACCCGTGCGAGCGTGGCAAGAGAAAAGGGACTGGAGCCCTTGGCACAGGCGATTATGGCGCAAAAGGATTGCTACGATCCGCCCTTGGAGGTATATGCCGAGAGCTTTATTTCCGAGGAAAAGGGAGTGGAAACTATCGAGCAGGCACTTGCGGGTGCGTGCGATATCATTGCCGAGGACGTTTCGGATAATGCTGAGTACAGAAAGGCGTTGCGTCGCCAGACCTTTGAGTTTGGTGAGATGTTCTGCAAGAAGGCAAAGGAAGAGGACAGCGTGTACGCGCAGTATTACGAGTACAACGAGCCGCTCAAAAAGATCCCCGCGCACCGAATCTTAGCCATCAACCGCGGTGAGAAGGAGGAATATCTCAAGGTCACACTGACCGTGGGCGCGGATATCGTGCTCAACTATCTGTTCCATTGCGTGGTGACCAATCCCCAAAGCCCTGCAAACAAGTATCTGTCCGCAGCCGTTATTGATTCCTACGAGCGTCTGATCGCGCCTTCCATTGAACGTGAGATTCGAAACGACATGTTTGATAACGCCTGCGAGGGCGCGATCAAGCTGTTTGCGGATAACCTTTCGCACCTGCTCATGCAAGCCCCCCTGAAGGGCAAGACCGTGCTGGGCTTTGACCCCGGATACGTCAACGGCTGTAAGACCGCCGTGGTAGACAAGACGGGTAAGGTGCTGGATACCGCCGTGGTATATCCCACCACCAAGTCGCAGCACCGCATTGAGGAAGCAAAGCGCATTATCAAGTATATGATCAAGAAATATCACGTGGATGTGGTGGCAATCGGTAACGGTACTGCCTCCAAGGAAAGCGAGCTGTTCATTGCGGAAATTCTGCGCGAGATGCCCGAGTCGGGTTGCAAATATATCATTATTAATGAGGCGGGCGCGTCCATCTATTCTGCGTCCAAGCTGGCAGCAGAGGAGTTCCCGGATTTTGACGTGATGCAGCGCAGCGCGGTTTCCATTGCGCGCCGCTTGCAGGATCCGCTTGCCGAGCTTGTCAAGATCGACCCCAAGGGTATCGGTGTCGGACAGTATCAGCACGATATGAAGCAGGCGCGTCTGGACCAGGCACTTGGCGGCGTGGTCGAGGATTGCGTAAACGCAGTCGGCGTGGACGTTAATACGGCATCCTATTCGCTTTTGTCTTATATTTCGGGTATCAATATTACCGCAGCCAAGAATATCGTCAAGTACCGCGAGGAGAACGGTGAGTTCAAGTCGCGCGCCTCCATTCTCAAGGTGCCGCGCATCGGTGCTAAGGCGTATGAGCAGTGTGCAGGATTTTTGCGCGTGCCCGAGAGCCGCGAGATTCTTGACAACACGGGCGTGCACCCCGAGTCCTACGATGCTGCAAGAGAGCTGTTGGTCATGTTTGGGTATACCGAGCAGGACGTGCGCGCAGGCAAGCTGCAGGGCTTGGCGTCTGCAGTCAATAAGAAGGGGAAGGCAAAGGTTGCCGAAGCACTCGGCATAGGCGAGCCTACCTTGGACGACATGATCCGCGAGCTGGAAAAGCCCGGGCGCGACGTGCGTGATTCCACACCTGCGCCGGAGCTGCGCGAGGACGTCATGGGTATGGAGGACTTAAAGCCCGATATGATTCTGACGGGTACGGTGCGCAACGTCATTGACTTCGGTGCGTTTGTGGATATTGGCGTGCACCAGGACGGTCTGGTCCACATTTCACAGATGTCGGATAAGTTCGTTAAGCACCCCTCGCAGGTGGTCAGCCTTGGCGACGTCGTCAAGGTACGCGTGCTGTCGGTTGATCTCAAGAAAAAGCGTATTTCCTTGTCCATGATTCTCAAGTGATTTTAATATATTAAAATAATATCATGTCAAAAGACGCCCGATATTTTGCCGAGGCAAAAAGAGTTGTGCAAAGTGCACAATCAAAAGAGCAAAATTTTGGGGAAATAGGCTCTTCCATTTTTGAAGATTTTTTGGTACAATATAATACAGATTAGAATGTTCTCGGTGTCGGCGTTTTGCGGCAGAGGGCATTTGAAAGAAACAGAAAAATAAATTTTAGAAAATATTCGCAGGAGGAATTTTTCCATGGCAAGTTTGTCCCTTCGTCACATTTACAAAAAGTACCCCGGCGGCGTAACCGCAGTTTCCGACTTTAACCTTGAGGTTAAGGATAAGGAATTCCTGGTTCTTGTCGGTCCTTCCGGTTGCGGTAAGACCACCACGCTGCGTATGATCGCAGGCCTTGAGGAGATCTCCGAGGGCGAGCTCTTTATCGGCGACCAGCTGGTAAACGACGTAGCACCTAAGGACAGAAAGATCGCCATGGTGTTCCAGAACTACGCTCTGTATCCTCACATGTCCGTATTTGAGAACATGGCGTTCGGTCTGAAGCTCAACAAGACTCCCAAGGAAGAGATTAAGAGAAGAGTTGAAGAGGCTGCAAGAATCCTCGATATCACCCACCTGCTTGACAGAAAGCCCAAGGCTCTGTCCGGTGGTCAGAAGC
>JAFNZX010000332.1 GCA_017382615.1 Clostridia bacterium
AAGTCCAGGTTGGCTGTGAGGGGCTTGCCCAGGTACTTGGACGCGATAGACGAAGTCGTGCCGCCGCAGATGATGTGCTAGCCCTCCTTGGAGAAGAACAGGGACATCATGCGATTGGCGTCGTCGCGGTTGGAGGGAGGGCCGAACAAAATGTTCATGGGCTCTCTTTTGCGAATTTTGACCACGCAAGCAGTCGTATCGTCGCCCGGCTTATGCCCGTACAGATTGTCGCATTCGTCCACGAGCATGGTAGAAAGATTCTTTGCAGTATAGCCGCCTGCCACCAACGCCTGCATAAAGCCTGCAATGTCCTCGCGTTTCCAGCCAAAGTTGTATTTTCCGCCCATGCCTGCGTGGGGGCATCCGTCACTCATTGCCACGAAGACATCGCCCTCCTGCAAGCGCAGGGAGGTTTTGTAGATCTTCTTGCCGCCGATGTGCATTTCGGTCTTGGGATATTCGTATTCCCGGTCGTTACGGAATATGATCACGTGCGGATTGTCATACTGAATGATCTCTGCGATCTCGTTGTTTTTTAAGTGAATGATGGTAAAGGTGGAGTATGCCACACCGCGTACCGAGCAAACGGGCAGAGCCCCAGCAATGGTAGAAACGCATTCCTCAATGGGCAGACCCGCAGCCATCATGGTAGAAATGATCTTGGAGGTCAGGGTTGAAAGAATGCTTGCCTTAACACCCGAGCCAAGACCGTCTGCCAGCACGATCACGGTAGAATTTTCGTTTTCCTCAACAATATCCACGTGATCGCCGCAAAGCTCCTCGCCCACGTGATTAATGCTTTTATAGCCGATATCGGCACACAAATCATTCATCTTCAATAGACTCCTTCAGCTTTGTGAGCGCAATTTTGGTTTCAGCCGCGGTCTCACCCAAAAGGGAAGCAATCTCCTGCACGATGCGCATTTGCTTTTCCACCACGCTGTCCGCCACCTCAAGCGTCTGCTTGTTGATGCGCGTTTTCTTTTCGTGGTCGGCTTCCTCATCGGTCACATCGCGCATGATACCGATCAGAATACGGGAATCGGGTGCGTAAATGACGGTCTGCTCCACGTATCTCTTGTATTCTGCCAGGTAGGTGCGTTGGTTGCGTACCGTTCTGCCGCTGTTTTTGACCTGCAGGAAAACGGTGGGATCAAGAATGCGCACAACGGGCTCACCCAATACGTCGCCGGATGCGCGGATGTTCATAATTTTACGTGCCGCGGTATTGATCTGCTGTACCTCGAGGTTTTCGTTGAGCACGATCAGTCCGTTGGGCGTATTGTTCACGATGGCGTCGGAGAAGCTTTCCGCTTTATCCTTAAGGAAGGGCAGGCACATGGAGATCTCCGCCTTGCCCTGAATGATGGCGATCGCTTTTTCACGGCAGGAGCTGTAGCCGCAAGAGCCGCAATTGAGCTCGTCGGAGGGCTTGAATTTATTCATTTGCCGCAGTACCGCCATAATCTCACTCTCAGAGGGCTGCGCAAGTCTGTGCTCAATTAAGGTAAAGTTCTTTTTAAGGCTCATGGGGGAGGGCTGATCTACCTCGAAGTCGTGCTCGCCTGCATATCCCGCGATCTTGATATAATCCTGAATGGGGGAGGTGCTATGGTATTTTTCCATGACGGGACCACCGATGCAGCTGCCCACGCACGCAGACATTTCAATAAAGCACTTGTGGATCTTTCCGCTTTCAATATCCTTGAGCGCAGCTATGCAGTTTTCTACGCCGTCCAGTGCCATATAGGTATATCCGGGTGCGTTCTGTGCCATCGTCTTGAGGATTCCTCCGGTCGTGGGGAAGAAACGTGCGCGGCTTTCGGGCGTATTGTCGAGCTCTTTGTCAAGCTCGATTCTCTCAGCCTTCAGCCAGTTGGTAAGCTCTTCAAAGGTCAGCACGGCGTCAACCAATCCCTCATAGTATTCTGCTTCATCCTTTTTTGCCACGCAAGGACCGATGAATACCGTCTTGGCAGCGGGGTTTCTCTTCTTGATATCCGCGCAATGTGCCAACATGGGTGACATGACGTCAGCTAAGTATTCTAAGCAAGAGGGGAAGTATTTCTGGATAAGCAGATTGACCGAGTGGCAGCAGGAGGTGATGATCACGTCTCTTTGCTCCTCGCGCAGCATACGCTCGTATTCGTTTTTGACGATGGTTGCGCCGATGGCGGTTTCCTCCACGTCTGCAAAGCCCAGCTTGCCAAGGGCGCGGCGCATGGAAGCAATGCCTACACCGTGATAATTGGCAATAAACGAGGGAGCAAGGCTGACTATGACGGGCGCGCCGCTTTGCAGCAGCACGCGTGCCTTTTCGGTGCTGTCCACAATCTCCTTTGCATTCTGGGGACAAACGACAAAGCAATGGCCGCACAAGATACACTCGTTGCCAATGATGTGCGCCTGGTTACCCGAGAAGCGGATCGCCTTGACGGGACAGTTGCGGATACACTTATAACAGTTTTTGCAGTTTGACTTTTTGAGCGTCAAGCAATTAGCCATTGCCTTTACTTCCTTTCGTTTTCGATGACTTCAAGAATGTTTTTCTTGAAAAATTCTCTGAAATTCTCTCTTGTCACGCCAACGTGAACGTCATCGTTTACCTGTACGGTAACGCCGACGCGGTTGCACTTTCCGATGCAAAAGCTTCCGGAAAGCACGACCTCGTCTTCAATGTCGTACTGTTCAATGGCGTGCTCAAGCAGCTCCACGATATCCTGCGAGCCCTTGAGGTGGCAGGAGGAGCCTACACAAACCTGCACAAACAGCATGTCTTATGCCTTTGCAAGAACTTCCTTGGCGAAAAATTCGCCAACGTTCTCGGGAGTGACGGAGTGGAATGTGTCGTTTACGGTGACGCAAACGCCCTTTTGGCACTGACCCATGCAGAAAGTGCCGCCAAGCTCAACCTTATCGCCCAGATTGTTCTCTGCGATCAGGTACTGCAGCTGCTCGACAACCTGTCGAGAACCCTTGATATGGCAGGAGCTACCGATACAAACCGTGATTTTCAGCATAATATATTACCTCTCAATTTTATGTATTTATGGGGAACAGATGCGAGGGGATGCCCCGCATCTGTTGTGTAGATCAATTACTGGTAATCGACAACGCCGACC
>JAFNZX010000333.1 GCA_017382615.1 Clostridia bacterium
CAAAACGCGTACCGCGTTTTGACTTTCAAAAATCAGCAATTTGTTGCAGATTTTTGAAAGTTCGACGCGAAAACACCCACACGGGGTGTTTTCTTGCTCAGGATGACACGAGGGAGATTTCGCTTTTACCGCTAATTTACCCGCCCCATCGTGCTGCTCCTTTTTTACATAAAAAACCCCTTTACTTTTTCAAAAAAATATGCTAAAATGAATATGGAATACAATGCAAAACGGAGGTCGCTATGCAACTGCACGAGGATAAACAGAAATTTTTAGAGATCTATAACAAATACATCAAGCGCGAGGGTGCAGACAAGCTGCTGGCTTTTCTGGATTCGGAGGGCAGCGACTTTTTCACCGCTCCCGCAAGCACGCGCTATCACGGCAACTTTGAGGGCGGTCTTTTGCGCCATAGCCTCAACGTGTACGAGTGTCTGCACGACATTCTCAACCGCCCCCGTATGAAGGAGGTCTACGGCATTTCCTACTCGGAGGAGAGCATTGCCATTGCGGCTCTTCTGCACGACGTCTGCAAGGTCAACTTCTATAAGACCTCGTTTCGCAACGTCAAAAACGAGCTTGGCAAGTGGGAGAGCGTGCCGTATTACACCATTGAAGACAATCTGCCTTACGGTCACGGCGAAAAGTCGGTGTATATCGTATCGGGGTACATGAGATTGACCCGCGACGAGGCGTTTGCCATCCGTTATCACATGGGCTTTTCCGGCAACGAGGATCCCGGCAACGTAGGCAAGGCGCTTGAAATGTTCCCGCTGGCTTACGCACTTTGCATGGCTGACATGGAGGCTGCGTACTTTATGGAAGGCAGCCCCGAAAAGAAATAAGATCAAATCAAATGACAGAAAAGGAGAACGATTATGTCTAACAAACCCTATCCTACCCCCCATATAAATGCAAGCCCCGAGGATTTTGCGAAGACCGTGCTCATGCCCGGTGACCCCAAGAGAAGCGAATTTATTGCAAAGAATTTCCTTGATAACCCCGTGCTGGTCAACGACGTGCGCGGTGTACACGGCTATACCGGTACTTACAAGGGTACGCCCGTATCGGTCATGGCAAGCGGCATGGGTATGCCCGCCATCGGCATTTATTCCTACGAGCTGTTCAATTTCTTTGACGTGGACAATATCATCCGCGTAGGCTCTGCAGGCTCTCTGCAGCCCCACATCCACGTGCGTGACGTTGTCTTTGGTCAGGGCGCGTGCTTCCAGGGCGGATTTGCACAGCAGTATCACCTGCCGGGCGAGATTGCCCCCATTGCGGATTATACCTTGCTCAAAACCGCCATTGCACAGGCGGAAAAGCAGGGCGTGCATTACCACGTGGGTAACATCCTTTCCTCCGATATGTTCTATAACGACGACCCCACCGATACCATGAAATGGGCAAAGATGGGCGTGATGGCTGTGGAAATGGAAGCCGCTGCGCTGTATATGAACGCAGCACGCGCAGGCAAACGCGGGCTTTGCATCTGCACCATTTCGGATAGCCTTGTCACGCACGAGGTCACCACGGCTGAGGAGAGACAGAATACCTTTACGCAGATGATGGAGATCGCCCTTGACACCGCTGTGGAGATGGCGAAAAAATGAGCAAGAGAGTATTTTTGATCGTACTTGACAGCTTTGGCATCGGTGCTTGTCCCGACAGCGAGTCGTTTGGCGACTTTGGCGTCAACACGTTGGAGTCGGTGTACAAAACGGGGGAGCTGCGCCTGCCCAATATGCAAAAGCTGGGCTTGGGCAACATTGACGGCGTGGAATGCCTTGCTGCCGATCCCGCCCCCATTGGTTCTTATGCAAGACTGCGTGAGAAGTCCATGGGCAAGGATACCACCATCGGACATTGGGAGCTGATGGGCTTGGTGTCCGAAAATCCGCTGCCCACTTACCCCGAGGGCTTTCCCGAGGAGCTGCTTGCCCCCTTCCGCACCAAAACGGGCAGGGGAGTGCTGTGCAACAAGCCCTATTCGGGCACGGACGTCATTCGTGACTATGGGCAGCAGCACATCGAGAGCGGCGATTTGATCGTGTACACCTCTGCGGACAGCGTGTTTCAGATCGCGGCGCACGAGGATATCGTGCCAATTGAAACGCTTTACGAATACTGCCATATCGCGCGTGAGCTGCTGGTCGGCAAGCACGGCGTGGGCAGAGTGATCGCGCGTCCGTTCGTGGGCGAGTACCCGAACTTTACCCGCTCGAGCGGCAGACACGACTATTCTCTCCAGCCGCCTAAGCCTACCCTGATGGATAAAATGAAGGACGCAGGCAAGGACGTCATTGCCGTGGGCAAAATCAACGATATCTTTGCAGGGCGCGGCGCGACCGCCGTGTATTATACGGGACCCAATCAAAAGGGACTTGTCAAGAGTGTCGAGCTGCAGGGCGAGGACTTTGACGGACTTTGCTTTATCAATCTGGTGGATTTTGATATGGTGTACGGTCACCGCCGCGACGCGGTGGGATATGCCCGTGCGCTGAATGAGTTTGACGCGTTCCTGGGCGATTTCATGGAAAACATGCGCGAGGATGATCTTTTGATGATCACGGCTGACCACGGCTGCGACCCGGGATATACCAGGACCACCGACCACACCAGAGAATACGTGCCGCTTCTGATGTACAGAAAGGGCATGGAGAGCAAGAATTTCGGCACGGTGCTCGGCTTTGATGCCGTTGCGGCTACGGTTGCTGCCGAGTTTTCCATTGACGGTGTGAGCGGGGAAGTATTGGAGGGGATTTGATATGACACCCGAAAAGCTTATAGAAATGGCGATCCATGCCAGAAAATCGGCATACGCACCCTATTCGGGCTACCGCGTAGGCGCGGCTTTGCTGACCAAATCCGGCAAGGTGTACCTTGGCTGCAATATTGAAAACGCGTCTTATACGCCCACCGTGTGCGCGGAGCGCGTGGCGGTCTTCAAGGCGGTCAGCGAGGGTGAGCAGGAATTCGAGGCAATCGCGGTATGCGGCGGCAACAAAGAGGAGATTGAGGGCGGTTTTCCCCCTTGCGGTGTGTGCAGACAGGTGCTGCGCGAGTTCTGCAATCCCGACGAGTTCAAGGTGTACCTGATCGAAAAGGGCGGGGCATACAAGACGGTGACGCTTGCCGAGCTGCTGCCTTACGGCTTTGGACCGGATTATATGAATTGAAAATGGGGCTGTATCCTTCGTGATGCAGCCCTGCTTTTATGTGTTGTTGGAATTGCCGCAAATGCCTTGGGCGGATGTCGGCGCCCCCCGTGTGTCATCCTGAGCGGAGCGTTATTTCACAGCGAGCTGTGAAATGGCGCGGAGTCGAAGTTTTGCAGAGTGTAGCGGTATTTCGCAATAAATTGCGAAATGGCGCGGAACGGAGCAAAACCTGACGAGTGTGTGCAAAGCACAGACGAGGAAGGGAGCTGCAAGCGGTTTATGACACGCTTTTCTGCATAAACAACATATTGTAGGGACAGGCGTCCTCGACTGTCCCTGCAAAATCAATCAAATATGACAATGCGGACAGTCGGGGACGCCTGTCCCTACAAAATGTAACAAAAGCTGAGCAGACATTGAGAAAACCCA
>JAFNZX010000334.1 GCA_017382615.1 Clostridia bacterium
GAGCTTTGTGAGAAGTATGGCATTGAGTATTACAAGTACGTCGTGCCCATGCCCGATTCCTCGCAGGCGGATAACCTGAACAGTCTGATTTAACTTTGAAAGGAATTTTCTATGGCATTTGATGCTGGTATGCTCGCTTGCACGCTGCACGAGATCTGCAGTGTGGGGCAGGGGGGCAGAATTGAAAGGGTGCTGCAGCCCGAGCGGGATGAGATCGTGCTGCAAATGCGCACCACGCTGGGCGGTAAGCGTCTTTTGATCAACGCGGGCTCGAACAATCCGCGTATCGGCTTTACCGAGCTGCAAAAGGAAAATCCGCAGCAGCCGCCCATGTTTTGCATGCTGCTTCGCAAGCACTTGTCGGGTGCTAAGCTGTGTGCTGCAAGGCAGCTGGGCTTTGAGCGCGCGTGCGAGCTGGAATTTGAAACGCGCGATGAAATGGGCTTTAGCTGCACGCGCTATCTGATCGCGGAGGTCATGGGCAAGTACAGCAATCTGATCTTTACCGATGGGGATCGCAAGATCATGGCGGTGCTCAAGACCATTGATTTCACCACCTCAAGCAAAAGGCAGGTGCTGCCGGGCATGACGTACGAGCTGCCGCCCGCGCAGGATAAAGAGGACCCGACCGCAGAAACGGCAGAGGGCTTTGCGCAGGCGTATGCGGGGGCTGATCCCGAGCAGCGCACCGACCGCTGGATCTTGGAGAGATACATGGGCATCTCTGCTGCGGTCGCAAGGGAGATGGCGTACCGTGCCACGCGCCATACCGATACACCCGTCAAATATTGTACGGCAGCCGAGCTGTGGCAGGCGTTCGACGCGATCATGGGTGCTGTCCGTAACGGTGCATATGCTCCCACCATGGTGACCGACGGCACAAAGCCCGTGGAATATGCCTTTGTGCCCTTGACGCAGTACGGTGCGGACTTGCCGCAGCGCGCGTACGAGAGTGCAGGGCAGCTGCTCGACGATTTCTTTGCTTCGCGTGACAAGGAAAGCCGCATCAGGCAGCGTGCTTCGGATATTTTGTCGCTTTTGACGCACGGCGAGAGCCGCATTACCAAGAAATTGGAGGCGCAAAGGGGCGAGCTTGCCGAGTGCGAGCAGGCGGAAACGTACAAAAAGTACGGAGACTTGATCATGGGCAACCTCTATTGCATTGAAAAGGGGGCGGAACAAGCGGAGCTTGTGGACTACGAGGACTGGAACGAGGATGCCGGTACGTACGGCTCTTGCATCGTCGAGCTGGATAAGCGTTTGACTCCCGTGGCAAACGGGCAGAGGTATTATAAAAAATATACCAAGATGCGCAACGCCAAGGTGGAGCTGACGCGTCAGATCGCGCTTGGAGAGGTTGAGCTTGCGTATTTGTACACCGTGTTTGACGCGCTGACCCGTGCCGAGACGCAGGCGGATCTGGACGAGATCCGCGAGGAGCTGTACCGCTTTGGCTACGCCTCGCGCATGAAGGGGTATGCCGCGCCCAAGAAAAATAAGAATCCCGTGGTCATGCAGTTTACAACCACCAACGGCTACCGCGTGCTGTGCGGCAAGAACAACGTGCAAAACGAGTATATCACGCACAAGGTGGCGGATCGCAACGACTGGTGGTTTCACGTTAAGGGCATGCCCGGCTCGCACGTGGTCATGCTGTGTGACGGGGAAGAGCCGCCCGCAGAGGATTTTACCGATGCAGCCGAGATCGCGGCGTATCATTCCAAAGCGCAGGGCGAGCATATCGCGGTGGACTATATTCAGGTGCGCCACGTCAAAAAGCCGCCCGCGGCAAAGCCGGGTTTGGTGATCTATCACACCAACTGGACGGCGTACGTCACGCC
>JAFNZX010000335.1 GCA_017382615.1 Clostridia bacterium
GGACTTATGAAGCATACCACACAGGATTTTGCCTTTGGCAGGCAGCTGCCCTGCTCACATGACCCCGCACACGTGCCCTTTACCTTTACCCTTGACGGCACGCGCTACCAAGGCTTTCCCGCGTCACTTTCTCCGCGCACAGAGTGCGTGCGCATAGACGCATCTATCACCTGCCACCGCTTTACGGCACACGCAGGCGGTCTGCGCTTGACTGCGGAGCGTTACGACTACCGTGATTTTGCCGTATGCGAGTGGATCATGTACGCAGAAAACGTATCGGATGCGCCCTCTGCCACCCTCTCGGAATGGCGTTTTTGCACCGAAATTGCCGCAGAGAAGGCTGACCTTTACCACGGCAACGGCGACACCTGCGGCACAAACGGCTATGAATGGCAGACCGACGCGCTGGGCGCGCAGCCCTTGCACATTGAGCCCTGCGGTGACGGCACGCCCTGCAACGGTGCTTTTCCCTATATGCGTCTGCTGTTTGGCGATTGGGGTATCAATCTGGCAATCGGCTGGAGCGGACATTGGAGCGCGGATTTTTCGCTTGAAGCAAGCAAGCTGACCTTTGCAACTGGTCAAGGCTTTTTCAACGCTTACTTAAAGCCCGGAGAACGCGTGCGCACGCCTCGCGTGACCATGCAAGCCTTTGCGGGCGGACACGACCGCGGACGCAACCTCTGGCGTTCCTTCTACTTTGCGCACATGCTGCCGCACGAGAAGGACGGCAAGCCGCTCTCTCCCAAGCTGTTTGTGCACACCTGGGCGATTGACGGCAAGAGCGAATTTTCCGGTACGACCGAACAAAACCAAAAGCACGCCATTGACACCTATCTGCAAAAGGGCTTTGCGCCGGACGGCTGGTGGATCGACGCGGGCTGGTATCCCTGCAACTATGATTGGGGTGTAGGCGTAGGTAACTTGCGACTGAACGAAGAAAATTATCCCAACGGTCTGAAGCCCGTTTCCGATCAT
Source organism: Clostridia bacterium (assembly GCA_017382615.1). Lineage (GTDB taxonomy): Bacteria > Bacillota > Clostridia > Oscillospirales > CAG-272 > SVQP01. The sequence goes on from JAFNZX010000335.1 coordinate 979, forward strand.
CTGCATAAAAACGGCATTGATCTGCTTTTGTGGTTTGAGCCGGAGCGTAATTATACGGGTACGGACATGTGGCGCGAGCATCCCGAATTTTTGCTGTTCTACCAGGGCGACAACCATTTTTGGCTGACCAACGCACTGTTCAATCTGGCAGATCCCGCGGCGTGCGATTGGCTGATCGACAAGATCGACGGCATGATCAAGGAATTCGGTGTGGATATTTACCGCCAGGACTTCAACTTCCAGCCCATGCCCTACTGGCAGCAAAACAGCGAGCCGGGTCGCGAGGGCGTGCTGGAGAATTTGCATATTCAGGGCTACTACCGCTATTGGGACACCCTGCTTGCGCGTAATCCCGGGCTTTGGATCGACTCCTGCGCCTCGGGCGGCAGAAGAAACGACCCCGAAACCATGCGCCGTGCCGTGCCTCTGCACTACACAGACGTGGGATATGGCGACCACTACATGAAGCAGGCACAGCACAGACAGATGTTTGAGTGGATTCCCTACTTCCGCGCGCACAACTTCAACTGGTGCGATGACGACGGAAACTATAACGGTCAGCCCCACCGCATTGACGGCTTTGCATATCAGAACGCCATGGTGCCCTCCATGACCGACATGACCGAATACTATCACGACGAGGTGCAGTTTGCACAGGGTCGTACGTATCACGCGATCTGGCGTCGCGCAGCGACTATCATGCTGGATGCGGATTACTACCCTTTGACCGAGTGTCGCAAGGACGTCCGCGATTGGTACGCCCTGCAGTTTGACAAGGACGGCGCGGGACTTGTGCAAATCATCCGCAACGTGGCGGTTGAGAGCGACACGTTCACCGCTTTTCCGTTCGTCATAGACGAGAGCAAGACCTACACCTTTACCGAGGCGATAAGCGGCGAGGTGCGCACTCTCACGGGCGCGGAGCTCGCGCAAAACGGCATGACCTTTGCCATGCCCAAAAAGAGCGGACAGATGTGGTTTTATATAAGTGAATAAGCGAAAGGGCTGCCGATCGGCAGCCCTTTTTACATATGTAAGAAATGATATACAACGTAGGGGCGACCAGTGGTCGTCCCACCGAACGGTTTGAATATTTTCACCCGATCGGATTTCCAAATGGGTTTGCTTGGGACGACCACTGGTCGCCCCTACGGACGAAACGGACCGCACTGGACGCCGGTCCCTACACTACTTCCAAATCACCGAAAGCATGGTTCCGCGCTTGCCGTCATGGTGCTTGGCGGCATAGCGGTGCGAGAAAAACCGATCGGGGTGGCAGCAGGTGCAGATGCCTGCCGCGTCGATATGCGCGTCATCCACGCCTGCGCTATGCAAAAGCATGCGGTTGACCTTGACAAGATCACCGTAATACTTGCCGTTTTGCGCCCTTATAAAGCACGCGTCCACAATCTCCCTGCCGCAAAGACGGTCAAATTCGTCCACGCAATCCTTGTCCACCTCAAAGCAGCAAGCCCCAATGCAAGGTCCGATGGCGGCATAGATTTCGGCATCACCGCAAGAGTGGCGCAACGCCTTGACGGCATTGACCACAATACCGCCCGCAGTTCCTCGCCAGCCTGCGTGCACCGCCGCTACGGCAAGCACACGCCCGTCCGCGTCGCGCGCCTCCAACAGCACGGGCACGCAATCCGCGCTCTTGACGCCCAGGGGCACGCCCTTATCAAGCGTCATATAGCCGTCGCCCGTGCCGTTTGCAGGCTTTGTATATCCCCTGCCCGCATCCGCACTTGTCACGGTCAGCACCTCTGTGCCATGTACCTGCGGCAGCGAGATCACGCGCTCGGCATCCACGCCTACGGCAGACGCAAGCAGGCGCAGATTTTGCAGCACGACCATCTCGTCATCCCCTCTGCCAAAAGCCAGATTCAAGCCGCTTGTATAGGGGCTCTCACTCACACCGCCCTTTCGCGTGGCAAAGGCGTGCATAGATTTCAGCAGGGTCGAGTAGTAATACCCGACCCCGTTGCTTTTTACGTATGTAAACATCAGTCAATATCCTCTTTGATCACGTCGGGCGCCTGCTCCAGCACCTGCGGATGCTCCAGATAAGTGCGAATGGTCTTGAAGGCAGATGCGTACAGATATCCGTCGCAAATGCGCTCGTCGGTCACCACCTTGAGGTCGATCATGCGCTTTTTCTGCACGTTGCCCTGCTCGTCAAGGCACAGCTCCATGCGCTTGTTGCCGTACGATACGAAAATGGGCAAATTGCCGAAATTATACAAATGGTGATAGATGGGACGAATGCCCAGTGAGCCCATACTGGTCACAAACAGCGAGCCGTGGAAGGGGCTGACGCCGATGATGGCTTGCGGCAAAAGGCGATTGTTATCCAAAAAGGTCAGCAGATGGATCACGGGCAGCAGCACAAAACGCGGCAGCCCCGCGAGAATGCGCGCAGTTTTATCAAAGGCACTCTCCTTGTCCGACTTCGTTTCGCTTGCGTCCTTGACCGCCTGCACGGCAGCGTTGAACTTCTCGTACACCTCGTCAACGGTGTCGGTCGGTTCAAAATATACCTTAATACAGGTGTCCGGAGCATCTGCGGACAGCGTAGTCTTGATGGTCATATTGACCACGATATTATTTCTTGCGTAAATACGGTTGCCGCTGACAAAGCGGTTGATCTCGGGACGTTTTGCCAACGTGCGCACGTAGGCTGCAAGAAATACGTGCAGGAATGAAAAGTTAACCTTTCCCTCCTTGACCTTGGCACGGATATAAGGGTCTGTTTCGGTCATATCTATACTGTCTGCAAATTGATTACACGCATCGTTTCGTGTGCGCATAATGTAAGGCATGAATTTATTCATGGGATACAACGTGCGCAAAAGTCTGCCGTCCGCTCTGTCACCCAAGCGACGCTTGTAGGGCTTTTTTTGAACTTTGCTCATTTGCTTTTCCAGAGTTGCGTTTTCCATATCGGGGCGTCTCCTTAAACATATTTATTATATTATATCGAAAAAGCGCAAATAAATCAATTGACAAATGTCACAAAACCTTTGACAAAACGCCTTTTTTATGATAAAATAAGGGCGAGGTGATGAAAATGAAGCACGTGGATATATATA
>JAFNZX010000336.1 GCA_017382615.1 Clostridia bacterium
CAGCTTGCCGTGTGCTTCCAGCCAATCCAGCACTCTGCCAATGGCGTCGTCGATCTGCGAGATCCAGGCGTAATATCTTGCCACAATGGGCGCAAAGAACGCCCAATCCTTATCCTCGGTATTCCAGTTGATGCGCTGCTGCCGCTGAATATAGGGCTTATTTTCGTACGCATCCTCAAAGCCGCCCCACACGGGGATTTCGGCAGGATCGTACAGATCAGCAAACTCCTTAACGGGCGTGCAAGGCAGGTGCGGCTCGGAAAACTCCATCTGCACAAGCCACGGCTGCCCGTCCTGCCACCCCTCCATCAAGGAAACGACCTGCCCTGCAAGCTGATGCGTGGGGGCGTACTCCTTATCCATATCATATACCTGCCCCCAAAAGCCGTTGGTGGGCACGCAATGCGGATATTTTTCCGCCATGGGGCGCACCAGCTCAGATCGCGGCACGTACACGTCGTAGCCCATGGACGCGGGCGTTGCGTTGTAGCCGCCCTCCCAAGGTCCTACCCAGCCCGTGTGATAGCCAAGCTGATCGCGCAGCTCTCTTGCCCAGGACTGGCTGTCTGCAGGCAGCATGCCGGTATAGATCTTTTGATTATAGTTCCAAAGTGCCCCGATCTGCTCGGCTCTCTTGCCCGTCAGCATGCTCTGACGCGAGGGGCAACACACGGGAATGGGGCAATAGCTGTTGGCAAGATTGACGCCGCCTGCAGCAAGACGGTCAATATTGGGAGTCTTGACGGGGTACTTTTCAGCATAGCCAAGGCAATCCCATCTCTGCTGATCCACGCAGATCCAAAGAATATTGGGGTTTTGACTCATGGTGTTTTTCGCTCCTTTTCAATGATATAGGAATAGAGTCGCATCATGGCGCACTCGTTTGGGGACAAAATCACGTCGCGCATGCGTCGGCAGCCGCCACCGCACACGGGTAAAAATCTGCAAGAGCGGCAGATCGCAGGTGCTGCGGGGTGTTCGGCTGCAAATCGTTGCATGCCCTTGCTTTCAATAGTTTCTGCAATGGTATGCGTGTGCACGTTGCCCGTGCAGTATGCGGGCAGCACGTAAAAATCGCAGGGGTAGGTCAAGCCGTCGGCTTCCACGATCAGCTGCGGCGTGCAAAATCCGCGTGCACCGCAATGCCCGGCTCTGCCCTGCAGCGTGGCTAAGGCTTGATCAAACTCGCGCACCGCAAAGGGCGGCTTGCCCGCCTTGAAATCCTCGCGCCAAAGCCTGTAAAATCCGACCAAGAACTGCCCCAACGCCTCGGGTGTGGGCGCATAGCGGCAGCCTTCGCCCGCCCCTATGGGCGGCAGACACGGGATGAGCTGCACGTGCGACACGCCCAGCTTTTTATAGTAGCGGTACAGCTGCGTGGGGTGACGCGCGGTGTTTGCACTGATGACGGAGAGCACGTTGTATCGAACGCCGTGCTTTTTGAGATAGTCCATGCCGCGTAGCACGCGCTCGTACGTGCCTTTGCCGTCGGGGGTTTTGCGGTTGACGTCATGCAGAGCACGGTCGCCATCAAGTGAAATGCCCACCAGCACGTCATGCTCGGCAAACAGCGACGCATACACCTCGTCAATGCGCAGCCCGTTGGTCTGCACGGCGTAGGTCGCGTCAATGCCCGCGTCCTTGACGTCGTCAAAGAAGTCGTCAAAATGCTCCTGCCCCCAGAGTAGCGGTTCCCCGCCCTGAAAAGCAAAATGCACGCGGGCAGCACCGCTTTCCTTTGCGCGCACGATCAGCTGCCGCGCGGTCTTGCGGCTCATAAAAGTATTGGCAGGCGCGCCGTATTCTGCGATATCGTGATAAAAGCAATAGTCGCACGCCATCTGGCAAAGCCCCGACGCGGGCTTGAGCATGACCGTCAATTCTCTCACAGCGCACCTCCTTTGTTGTGTTGATATCATTATACCATATCCAATAAGGGTTTGCAAGGGATTGTGAAAATTTGTTAATGACGCCCGAGCGAGGAGGAGCAAGCCCCTCCCCTACCGATGGACGGTTTAGATATTCTTATCAAAAGGTTTGCAATGCTGACATATCGGGCGGTAGGGGAGGGGCTTGCTCCTCCTCGCTTGGCATTCACTATCCTTTTCAGCATCAAAAAAGCGGCTGCGAATTTCGCAGCCGCTTGCTTTGTTTTTGTGAAATTAGTGAACGATGCAACGCTCGGTGTCCTTATCGAAGATGTGCATTCTGGAAACGTCGAATGCAACCTTGATGGTATCGCCTGCACGAGAGGTGGAGCGAGAGGATACGCGTGCGGTCAGCTTGGTCTCACCGGTTACCAGGTACAGATAGATCTCTGCGCCCATCAGCTCGGTTACGTCAACCAGAGTCTCGATGGTGCTGTCGGGGTTAGCTGCAACTGCTGCTTCCTGGTCGTTGATGCACTCGGGACGAACGCCTGCAACAACTTCCTGGCCGATATAATCCTTCAGAGCGGGGTTGTTAGCCTTCTCTGCGGGAATCTTGATGGAGTGCTCTTCAAAGTTGAAGTAAACGTCTTCACCCTTCTTAACCAGCGTACCGTTGATGAAGTTCATCTGAGGAGTGCCGATAAAGCCTGCAACGAAGATGTTGCAAGGAGAATCGTACAGGTTCTGAGGAGTGTCAACCTGCTGGATCAGACCGTCCTTCATAACGACGATTCTGGTAGCCATGGTCATAGCCTCTACCTGGTCGTGCGTTACGTATACGAAGGTGGTACCAACTCTGTTGTGCAGCTTGGTCAGCTCGGTTCTCATGGCAGCACGCAGCTTAGCGTCCAGGTTGGAAAGCGGCTCGTCAAGCAAGAAGACCTTGGGGTTACGTACGATTGCACGACCCAGAGCAACACGCTGCTTCTGACCGCCGGAAAGCGCCTTGGGCTTACGGTCGAGCAGGTGGGTGATATCGAGGATTCTTGCAGCCTCTTCAACTCTTCTCTTGATCTCTTCCTTAGGTGTCTTTGCAAGCTTAAGACCAAACGCCATGTTCTCAGCAACGGTCATATGAGGATAAAGA
>JAFNZX010000337.1 GCA_017382615.1 Clostridia bacterium
ATACCACAGCGCAACCGATGCCAGGATCAGAAGCAGGGATACAAGCTCACCGCGGGAAAGCTTGCGCTTGGGCGCGCCATCCTCGACGGGGGCGTCCTCCAACCCAAGGCGAATAGAATCCGCCTCCATCTCTGCTGCCCACTTGGGCTCTTTGACAGTCAGCATAAATACGATCAAGCCGACAAGCATGACCGATACCACGGCTACCACGTAGCCGGTATACTGCATATAAGGATTCTTGGCGGTGGCAAATACCATGCCAAGTGCCAGCACGATGATACCGCCCGCAGTACCCGTCAGATTGATGATCGCGTTTGCCTTGGAGCGCAGCGGCTTGATTGTAACGTCAGGCATGAGCGCAACGGCGGGCGAGCGGAAGGTTGCCATGGCAACAAGCACCACCAAAAGCGTTGCGATAAAGCCAAGGAAAGGCAAGGGATTGGCAATCGTCAGCTCGACGGTCGCCTTTCGAACCACCTCTGCAAACTCAGCGTCTAACATAGTTCCCTGCTCCAACGCAGGAACACCTGCAGCCACCACCTGCGCCAGCTGATAGTTATCGATCAGCATCAAGGCAACGAAGGAAGCAGTTGCCACCAGCGTACCAATCAGAATAAAGGGCGTGCGCTTACCCATTTTGGTGCTTACCTTATCCGACAGCGCGCCAAACAAGGGAAGCATAAACACCGCCAGGATATTGTCAATGGACATGACCGCACCCGAAGCGGTCTGGGGTAAACCAAAGTGATTGGTCAGAATCAGCGGTATGATAGCGTCATACGCCTGCCAAAAGGCAGAGATCAGGAAAAACGCCATACCGACAAGGATCACGCGTTTGTAATTGAGCTTCATAAATCTGCTCCTTTCCGAGCTGTTATGTGATAATTGTATCATAGTTTGGCAAATTTGTCAATCACCATAGCATGCTTCACTCCAGGCTTTTGTATGCATTCTTGCAAATTTTCAAAAAACATGCTACAATATTGTCACCAATAGCCCCCGCATAACGACTTTAAGGATAGAGAACCAAAATTCACGAAAGGAGAGCGCATATGCAAGACCGTGACATTCTTGATCTGTACTTTGCACGCGACGAGCGCGCCATTGCAGAATCAAACCAAAAATACGGCACGTATTGCCTTGGCATTGCCAAAAATATCCTGCAAAATATGCAGGACGCCGAGGAATGCGTCAACGACACCTGGCTGCGCGCCTGGAATTCTATCCCGCCCGCCTGCCCCGACCGCTTGGGTCAATACTTAGGCGGCATCACGCGCCACATCTCACTTGACAAGCACCGCTATAACACCAGAGCCTCGCGCGGCGGCGGTGAGGTGGCTCTGGCGTACGATGAGATCAAGGAGGTCGTAGATTCCGGCATCAACGTAGCCACGCAGGCAGAGGAGCGCGAAATGCTGGTTGCCATTGACCGCTTCCTTTGGTCGCTGCCCGAGCGCGAGTGCAACATCTTCATTCGCCGCTACTACCACCTTGACCCCATCAAGGACGTTGCAAAACGTTACGGGCTGACCGTTTCCAACGTCAAAAAGATCCTTTCCCGCACACGCGCATCGTTGCGCGAGTTTCTCGAAAAGGAGGGCTATACGGTATGAACGAACAAAAATTCACAGACTTACTCGGTCACATTGACCCTGCGCTGATCGCACGCGCAGAAGAAAGCGTGCCCATGCGCAAAAAGCCAAGCTTTCGAATCACGCTGGTGGCGGTCATTGCTGCCCTACTCGCTTTGTCGTTACTGCTCGGTGCAGCGGCAATTGCCTTTATCCCCAAGACCTACGACCTGGATTACGAGATCCCCAAGCAGGAAAATGCAAGCAAGGTAACGCAGATCTACTATCTTTCGGAAAACGGTAAGATCAAACGGCAAAGCGTGCTGCTCCCGCCCACCGAGCAAAACGTGTTTATGACGTGGAAGCATCTGAACGGACTTGGTGACGAGGTGCAGTTGCTTGACGTAACCTATAACGACGCGGCAAATTGGTCGGGCAGCTATATCACGGTGCAGCTTTCCACCGCTCTGCGCGAGCATTCTGACTCCGAAGCACTGCTTGACTCCTTGCAAAAAACGCTGGCGCGCTCATTTGGCGTGATGAAGCAGAACGTGTCCTTTATTTTCAACGACACGGTCGAAAGTCCGTTGCAATTCTATTATGACCTGCCGGACGCATTCGTTGGCACGGGAGGCAAAATAGACATCACGGTGGGCATGAGAAACGTAACCGACAACCAGAATATTGTTTTTACGGGTGCTTGGACTGATTTTGTTCCCAAGGCAAAATTGCGCGCTGACTCCACTATTTACGTCGAGCAGTTGATCTTGCCCTTGCCCAACGACAGTACGACCGAGATTGCCGAATACTGCCTTGCCCCGGGTGAGAGCCGAGAGGTGACCTATACCTTTGACATTCCCGAGAATGCGGAGCTTGGCTATTACGATCTGATTCTTTCCTTCGGAGATGCCAAGATGACGTTTGAGGGCGCGGTGGAGGTGGTTGAGACTACCGTAACCGGTGATGAATATCTGCAATTTGCCGAGTTTTTGAACGGCTACGGCTTTACCTCGGCAAGCTCCACAAAGTTCAGATGGGCATTGGAAAATTTCAAATATGACGGTGACAATGTGTTTGCACGCATGAATCAAGCGAAAGCAAAATGGATGCCCGGCTACAGTGGTGACATTTGGGACGGAGATTTTTGCAGATACCAATCCACAACCTTTGACTCGGGCTATACGACTCACGTGCAAAAAAGCACCTTTACTGCCACAACGCTGCCCGACGGTGTCAAGCTTCCTGCCCGCATTTACCCCGATGACTCGCTGACCGATGCACTTGCAAAGCTCGGCTTTTCCAACGTACAGGAAATAGTCGAGCAAAGGCAAAACAGTGTGCTGATCAGCACCGAGACAGCTTACCTTTGTCTGCGATTTGAAAAAGGATACGCTTCCATCGATTATTGCGATACAATACAGGATGGCGATACCGCAGTCGTGCGCCAAATGCATTTGAAGTATGATTTGGCAACGGGAAAATTTTACTATCTGTATATTTGCGCGGCAAGCTCGAATTACGCACTTCCCATCACCATTATTCGCACCAATCAAGGGCAGTCTGTGAACTGGGAGCTTTCCGACGAGCAATCCCTGCGCCTTTTAGAGGCTGTAAACACCGGTGCCTGGGAGCTTGACACACCCATTTACACCGACTTCACGCTATCCATGATGTTCAGCTTTAACGGAGACAGTATGCTCTTTGAGGAATCGTGGCTGTTGGATACGAACTGTTACATGGAAATCAGCAGCTTGTTTATCGAGGAGCTGCTTGCCGGCTTTTCGCTGTACCAGGGAGAGGTCGCATTTGACTTCCCCGTATCCGACGACGCGCTCGCCTACGTTGAGCTTGATGAGCAGCACACGCAAGCCGTTTTGAATATGCTAAATTGCGGGAAATGGCTGCAGGGCGTACCGGAAATCGTATCTACTATGTATTGCCAAGTAGGTGATCAAGACCTCAAATATGACCCTGACTTGGGTATATTCATAGAAAATGACCGAGTTTTGTTCCTCTCTGCGGAAGAAAAACAAATCATCGATGCGATTCTTGACCCATATATGTAGCATTATCCCCCATGTGTCATCCTGAGCGGAGGGCGAAGCCCGGAGTCGAACTTTTGCATAGTGTAGCGCAGAGCGCGAAACGGCGCAAAAGCGCGAGCCACGATATCGGGATTAACGGACAGTCGAGGACGCCTGTCCCTCCCCCCCCGGTGTCGTGGCGATGCGGGATCTGCGCAGGTTACCTCAATGTTTGCTTGACAAAAGATATTATTTATCATGCGGACAGTCGAGACGCATGTCCCTACAACGGTTGTATCATGTAGGGACAGGCGTCCCCGACTGTCCGCATATCAAATATAACTTTGGCTGGAAAAGCATATCAAAAACCGTTTACAGATCCTCAAAACGCTCCCACGCGTTTTGACTTTCAAAAATCAGCAAATTATTGCAGATTTTTGAAAGTTCGACTCGAAAACACCCACACCGGGGTGTTTTCTCGCTCAGGATGACACAAAAGGGATGCGCACCCTTCCCCCATTACCGTCAAACGCACAAAAACCGCTCTTTCGAGCGGTTTTTCTTGTATTCGGGCGGATATGGAATCCGCCCCTACGGTATTATTTTACTGCAACTTTTCCTTCGCCACGACAAGCATGAGCTTGATGCGGTTTTCCTGGTTGACGCGGGTGGCACCCGGGTCGTACTCGATATCCACGACGTTCAATCTCTCGTCAATGCGGCGCACCTTGTTGATCATGCCCTTTGCCGCAACGTGGCAAGGCAGACAGCCGAACGGCTGCACGATGACAATATTCTCATAGCCATGATCCGCAAACTCCAGCATTTCTGCCGCGAGATACCAGCCCTCACCCATGCTGTTGCCCACGTTGATAACGCCCTCGGCTCTCTTTTTGAGATCGTTGACGCGCTCGGGGGGCACGAAATTGGGATTTTGCTCAATGGCGGAGATCAGAATATCCTCCATCCAGAACATATACTTCATGGCAATTTCCAAGATCAGCTTCTTGATCGGCTTGCCGCCGTACAGACGCAGGTCCTCCAGAGCACCGTTGGTCTTGTAGATACCAAAGCCTAAGATGCTGGGCACGTAGACCTCGCAATCCTGCTCGGCAAGGAACTCTTCAAGGTGGTTATTACCGGGCGCGGAATACTTGAGATACAGCTCGCCAATGACCGCAACCTTGACCTTGGGGGTTTTTTTGATTTCGATAGACGCAAAATCGTCCGCAATTGCCTTGAGGTTCTTCTTGATCGCCCAAGGCGTCCAGCCCTTGCCCTTGGCAAAGCCCTGACCCAGCTTGGTTGCCCACTTATCTACCATGGCATCGGTCTCGCCCTTGTTGACCTCGTAAGGGCGCACCTGATTGGAAAGGATCATGACCATGTCACCGTAGATCAAGCCTGCAACCGCCATCAGAAGCCCAAAGGGGCTGAGCAGACCGCCGGGATTTAATTCCATGAGCCACACGTTTGCCGAAATGAAGGGCACGTGACCGTATCCCGCCTTCTCGAACGCCTTGCGCATGAGGTTGATATAGTTACTGTCACGGCAGCCGCCACCCGACTGGGTGATGATCATTGCCACCTTATCGGGGTCGTACTTGCCGCTCTTCATGGTCGCCAGCATCTGACCCGTGGTCAGCATGGAAGGATAGCACATATCGTTGTGCAGATACTTCTGCGCAAGCTGCAGCACCTCGGGACCGTCGTTCTCCATAATGTCGATCTTATACCCCTCGCGTTGCAGAATGGGGCGCAGGATCTTGAAGTGGATGGGTGCCATGCTGGGGGTGAGAATGGTGTATTCCTTTTTCATCTTGCGCGTAAATTTCACGCGCTCGCGGTAATGTCCGTTTTCCTTCATCACGCTTCCCCTCCCTTCTGCTGATCGATCGCAGCAATCAGGCTGCGCAAGCGGATCTTGATCGCACCGAGGTTGGTGACCTCGTCAATCTTGATCTGCGTATAAAGCTGTCCTGCGTGTTCAAGGATCGCGCGCACCTCGTCGGTGGTCAGCGCATCCAGTCCGCAACCAAACGACACTAAGTGCACAATATACATATCGTCCTGCGCGGTGACGTATTTTGCCGCGGAGAACAGTCTTTGGTGATAGGTCCACTGGCTGAGCAGATTGACCTTGAAATCGGGGGCGAGTGCTGCCACGGCGTCCTCGGACACCACAGCAAAGCCCAGACCGCAGATCAGCTTATGAATACCGTGGTTGATCTCGGGATCGGCATGGTAGGGTCTGCCTGCCAGCACGATGATCTTTTTGCCCGCTTCTCTTGCCTCTGCCACGATCTTTGCGCCCTGCGCGCGCACGTCTGCCATGTAGGCATCATATGCGTCATATGCTTTCTTGACCGCCTTTTTAACCTCGGAGGCGTCAATGCCCGCAAAGTGCTTTTGCAAAATCTTTGCAAATCTTGCGGGGAACTTTGCGCGCTCGTGAGGGCCTACGTATTCATTGATATACTTGACCTTGCCGAAATTGAGCGTATTTGCCTCAATAACCTCGGGATATCCCGCAATAACCGCGCAGTTAAAGCAGTTCTTTGCCTTGCCCTCGTTGAAGTTATAGGTCATGCAGGGATAGAAGATGGCGTCCACACCCATCTCAATGAGCTGCTGGATATGACCGTGCACCATTTTTGCGGGGAAGCAAACGGTGTCGGAGGGAATGGTGCTCTGGCCCTTGAGGTAGAGCTTGCGGTTGGAAAATCCGCTCATCTTGACCGTAAAGCCCAGCTCTCTGAACAGCGTGTTCCAGAACGGGTACATTTCGTACATGTTCAGCGCCATGGGCAAGCCGATGGTGCCGCGCGTGCCCTCGCCCTCGGGCAGAGCCGCCAGCTTTGCAAGCTTGTATTCGTACAGATTGAGCGTATCGTCCTGCGCCTTGTTGGTCACGGGCTTTTCGCAGCGATTGCCGCCGATAAATCTGCGCCCGCCGCCGAAATCGTTGACCGTGAGCTGGCAGCGGTTATTACAGCCGTTGCAGGTCACGCTCTTGATATTGTAGGTAAATGCCTTCATGTCCTCGTAGGACAAAATGCCGGAAGCGCTCTGCCCCTTGTGCGTCTGCTTTGCATACAAGGCAGCGCCAAACGCGCCCATCATGCCCGCAATGTCGGGACGGATGACCTCTACGCCGATCTCCTGCTCAAATGCGCGCAGCAC
>JAFNZX010000338.1 GCA_017382615.1 Clostridia bacterium
ACCCCTCCGGCACCTCGCAGGTGTATTGCTCAGGCGTTACACGCCGCACGAAATACATCAGCGACATTGGCAGCTGATATCCCTCGGCATTTCCCTTCATTGTGGCAAATCCCGCCCGATGCGCAAGAAGTCCATCGCCGGAGCAATCAATAAATACCTTGGCCTCTACAGCCTGCAGGCCGGATGGACCACAAACAAGAACGTGCTCCACGTGTCCCGAGCTTACCTTAACATCCACCATCTGTGTATGCAGAAGATATCGAATTCCTCGTTTTTCCATAAGCTCCGGCAAAATTACTGCCAGAATCTCGTGGTTAAATACTCGTCCACCCAATCCATGCTTGCCCTTGTTTTTTTCGGATATTGCATTAAACAGCTCCAATGTCCTTATTATGGTGTCAAACGCCTCTCCTTGGCCTGCACAATTTCCGCAAAAATTCGCAACACCACCGGTGGTAGCGTTGCCACCCAGCACGCCGAAGCGCTCTATGAGCAATACGTCAGACCCCGATGCCGCCGCGGCCATTGCCGCTGTAATACCTGCAATACCGCCTCCGGCGATGCACACATCGGTCTTATAGGCGACCGGTACCGATTTTACATAATTAACGTTATTCACAAAAATCCCCCAACACAACGGTTTTCGCCTTAGTCAAGAAAGCAACTGAAAAGCCATCAGCGCAGATCTATGCGACAAAAAGCAATGGATTTGCGATTATAGGTAAACGTAATATACAGAACCCCGTCCTTTTCAACTATTGCGGGATATGCAAATGCAGCCCTCCTGCCGTGCGCCTCGTCAAGCTGCATATCTGCCAGTACTCGGAAATATTCAAAGTGCTCACCGTTGTCTGCGGAGCGCATCACCGCAATGGGAGTTCGGGCGGCCCAATTGCCTCTCACCGGATTCAATACAAGGTAAAGCTCATCACGAACCCGCACAAGATCTATACCGCTATTATTATTTGGCAGTGCGGTACGGTAGGCAGTACACCATGTGCGTCCTCCGTCCTCGGAATCGGAGCGATATATCCAACCTGCCGTAGTACGCATTAACGCATGCACGTGTCCGGGTTTGCTTTCCCATAACGTAGGCTGTATAGCACCTGCGCCGTCAATATAATTTTCGGTGTCCGGATCCTCGCGATTTATTGGTATCTGTGCAAGAAAGGTGAATGTTGCACCGCCATCGGTCGATTCATCAACTCGCGGAAGCCACACTGCGGGGTTTTTGGTTTCATCAGAATTCGGCGCAAGCAATCTGCCGTCAGAAAGCAGCAAGGGCTTATTACGCACAGGACCGCCTGCCGGATTATCATCGTTTATGGGTTTTGGCGTTGACCAACTGTGTCCGCCGTCCGCCGATGACATGATATAGCTACGCCAACCGGGAATCACCTTGCCCACCTTGAACAGCACACGGATCACGCCGTCGTTCTCGAAAATCACGGGATTCCAATGGGGCGTATCGTCTACCTTTGCCAGCAAACGAGGCGGTTGCCATGCTCCGTTTACCTGCTCGGACATCCATATACCAACATCGTCATGTTTCTCACAGGTGCCTGCAAAATATACGGAGAGAACCCGTCCGTCTTCCACGGGCAATACGGTGGAGGCATGACATTCGGGGAATGCCGTGTCATACCCAAACATCAGCTGTATAGGCTCATGCTTCAGCAAGTGAAACAGCGCGGCGCTGTTCAGCGCTTCAAAGGCATCTATCTGCTTCATCTGGCTTTCGGTCATTGGTGGGTTTCCATTGCGCGTAACTATCGTTGATATAACACCGCGCTTCATCAGCAGATATTTGGCGTTGGCGGGATAGTTTTGACACTCCACAAAGCCAACGCCCGCAATATGCTCGCAAACCAGCTTCATTCTGGTTCTGTTTTGCTCCGCGCAAGCATTCTTCAGCAAAGAAAAAAACTCGGGCATCAGATTGAGCTGCACACCGCAATAACCTGCCGCACCAGCCTCAAGGCTTTCCATCAACGTTGCGGAATTGGCATTGTACAAGCCTATCCCGCTTCCCTCCAGTTGTGCAATACGATGACGTATCTCATCGATCCTGCAACAAGTATCTTTGATAAAATCAAAGTGACCAATCTCGATCATTGCGCTGATAAGCGAAGGAGTAAGCTCACGCTTATAGGGATAAGGACACTCATATATTCCCAATCTCGTTTTTGGAGAAAGAGCTGAACAGATTCGCTTCAGATTTTCAACAGCTATTTCATCGGATTCATCCTCAAGCGCAAGACGATTGCTTACCAGAACAATTGCGTCAACTCCCAATCCCTCAAGAGCCTGCAAATAATTGATCTGGTCTTCTATTCTATCCTGCACGTGGCCGGAAGCAATACACTTCAAGCCGTGCTTGCGGCAAAAATTCAGCGACTGACGAGCCAGCTCCAGCCTTTCCTCATCGGCAAGAAAAAACATCTCGCTTGATTGGCATACTGCGAAAATACCATCGCAGCCAACGCTTGCAAACATATCAACCAATCGTTCAAGGCTTATATAATCGATGCTGCCATCATCCAAAAATGGAGTAATTATGGTTGGATACATTTCGAAATTTCTCATAAACACCTCTCGTGATTTGCAAAACAAGATGAAATATCTATACCAAGCTTCATTTATGAAAATCTCCTCGGAAAATCAAATGTTCGCATGCATATTATGCGTGCGGTTTACTAAATCATTGTTATAGCATACGCGTATTGCTTACACAAGCATTTATTTGAAAAAACTTGCAATTATTTGCTCTTTTTGCGTGAATTTGTCGCATCAAAGCTTACACCGACAAGAAATTCAATGAGATCGCCGGGGGCGTCGGGGAGGAGAACGGAGATCCAATGTGCCTTGTTCATATGGTAAGCGGGATAAACGCCGTCAGTGACACCGAAAGAGCCGAACATCTCAATCGGCAGCTTGAGGTTGACAACGTCCACGACCTCGTCGCTGTCAATTCCGAATTTCCTTCGTGAAACGCGCATAACGATACCGTACCATTTGCGGCTGTCGCCGTGCCTCAGCACAGCCGTTTCAAAATCCTCGTCAAACGGATAATCCGCCGCGGTGCCGTATTCATTAAGGCAGTAATCAAGCAGCAGTTGTTTTGTCATAGTGTGCACCCTCGCTCGGAACGTTTTATTCCGCTGTTTCGATCAAAAGGATCTTTTTCTCAAATCTGCCGCGCTTTTCGGCCTTTTCGGCTCTTACCGCTTCAAGCTCCGCGGGAGTATATCCGCGCGCAATTGCGGCGGCGTAAATAACCTCCAATAGGTCGGCAAGCTCTTCGATATTCTGATCCTTGTGGTACTCTGCAAGCTCCTCATCGAGCTTTGCGTCAATCATTTCAAGATACTTCTCGTCAGAGAGAATCTCGGTTTTGCATGTCTTTCCGGATGTCTCAATGATTTCGGGAAT
>JAFNZX010000339.1 GCA_017382615.1 Clostridia bacterium
CGCATGTTTGTCAACTAAAAAGCACATAAAACAAGGAAAGTGACGGCATCCGAAGACACCGTCACTGATATAGACGACAAATTTGCAAAAATGTTCCATGAAAATGAAAAAATTATTATCCTCTTGTGATGATATTGATCTTGACGCGATCCTTGGAAAGCCCCATCACCTCGCGCGGCAGGGTCAGCGTGTATGCATATCCTGCGGGCAGGCTGCCGCTCAAAACAAAGTGCTCGCCGTCATAACGCCACTCCAGCGCGATCAAGCCGTCCGGCGTTTCGTGTGTGCCGCGTGCCCAGCGCAAACCGCAGATATGCGGTGCGATCAGGATCGTGCGCTCCTCTTCTCCGCGCGCGTCAAAGGAAGGAATCCCAAGTCCCAGCACGTCACGCAGCAAATGCACGCCCGCGTGAGCGGCAAAGCCGTGGCAGCGCGACGAAGTATCGATCAAGGCGTTCTCCCAAAGCGTGCCCGGTCCCTCGGTTAGTTGCGGCATGTAGATTGCCAGCATATCCTCGTACATCTTGTCATACGCACCAAGACGGCAAAGCATATCAAGTCTGATGCAAAGTCCGATGAACAAGTTACTCGTGCCCACCATGGGATCCTTTGCATACACGGGTGCGGGGCCCATTTTATCCCTGACCGTCCGCTCAAGCAAAGGCAGGTAACCCTTGTCAAACAAGCCGCTCCAAAGCACGGTATACACTGCCGCCTCGCTGTACTTGCCCTTGGCGTGCAAAGTCCCCCGCTCATCCACGTCAAAGGCATCGGGAACGCTTTTCACCTCCGTCGGATCACTCGCACCAAGAATTGCTGCACGTAAAATATTACGAATGCGCACACCCTCGTGCAACCAATCCTGTCTGTGAAACGCTCTTCCGAGCTGCATCAGCATATACCCGTAAAGCGCGTTTGCCGCGGTGGACACGGGCTGATTGTTCTCGCCAAGGTTGGACTGCGACCAGTCGATAAACAGCCAGGGCAGATTTTCAAGAAGACCGCTCTTACCCACGAAATCGCGCGTGCCCGCAACAAACGCCTCCACGCGGGGCGCAAACTCGTCTCTAAAGGCAATATCTCCCGTACGCAAAATATACTCCGCAATCTCACAACCCAGCCACAAGGACCAAGTGGTAATGCCGGTCATATCCTTGTAGGAGGGCTTGCATGCGGGATAGACCTCAGGGAAAAAGCCGTGGAACATGCCGTCCGCAGGCGTCAGCAGGAAGTTTTCCAAAAATTCGCGCTCCACGCGGGTATCGGACAGCATCAGCTGTGCCGCGCGCGCCGTCCAAAGCGAGTCGCACAGCCAGCCGCCGCGCTCGCGTTCGGGGCAATCCATGAAAATATCCAAGGTGTTGAGCAGCAAGGTTCTCTTTGCCGCGCCGTACAGGCGGTTGACGTCATCGTTCGAACACGCAAAGCTCGTGCGGTGCTCGTCGGGATACGCATCATCCAAAATGGAGAGGCTATGCACCGTCACAGCCCCCGTGCCGCGGAAATACAGCTTGATATACCTTGCCAAGGCAGGCTCGAACGCGATAAATTCACTCAAACCCGCAGGCAGGTGCAATCTCGTGACGATATTATGATAATACGGAATACTGCCATCGGTACATAGGGCTGCAGGCTGAGAATAAACAGCAGCACACCGGCACCATGGAACAATAGCGCCACCCTGTCTCCGGAGCTGACCCACAGCGGATGCTGACAGTTCCGAAGGACAAGCCTGCCAATTCCCC
>JAFNZX010000340.1 GCA_017382615.1 Clostridia bacterium
ACCGCGTGCTGTGCGGCAAGAACAACGTGCAAAACGAGTATATCACGCACAAGGTGGCGGATCGCAACGACTGGTGGTTCCACGTCAAGGGCATGCCCGGCTCGCACGTGGTCATGCTGTGTGACGGAGAAGAGCCGCCCGCAGAGGATTTTACCGATGCAGCCGAGATCGCGGCGTATCATTCCAAAGCGCAGGGCGAGCATATTGCGGTGGACTATATTCAGGTGCGCCACGTCAAAAAGCCGCCCGCAGCAAAGCCCGGTCTTGTGATCTATCACACCAACTGGACGGCGTACGTCACGCCCGATGCGGAAAAGATCAAGCGCATGAGAACTAAATAAATCAAGGCAGAGTCAAATGCGTTTTGACTCTGCCTTGATTTGATAATTGATTACTTTAAGGGCTCAACGAATACTACCTTTTCGATGATGACGTTATCGTAGGGCTTGTCATTTCCGTTGGTATCGACTGCCGCGATTTTATCCACTACCTCCATGCCTGCCAGCACGTAGCCAAAGGATGCGTAATTGCCGTCCAGATGCGGCTTGGTGGCGTCACAGATAAAGAACTGATTGGATGCGCTGTTGTTGTCGTTGCCCAATCTTGCCATGGAAATGACGCCGCGCACGTGCTTGAGGTTATTGATTACGCCGTTTGTTTCAAATTCACCCGTAATGGGGCTTGCAGAATGCTGCTTGCCCGTGCCGTCGAATGCTCCGCCCTGGATCATGAAGTTCTGAATGACGCGGTGGAAGATCTTGCCGGAGTAGTGACCGTCCTTGACAAGGCTTGCAAAGTTCTTGACTGTTTTGGGTGCTACGTCGGGGCGCAGACGAATGACGATATCACCGTAGTCCTTGACCGTAATCTTAACGTATTCGGTCGTTTTATTGGTTTCGGCAAAATCCGCTGCCTTGTAGGAGTTGATCTCCTTCTTGATCTCTGCCATATCGATTTCCGCGGGCTTGGGTGCAAACGCGCCGGTTGCCGCCATGATGGCAATGACAATTGCAGCGACGACCGCCAGGCAAAGACCTGTGGTGACCAATGTGATGATCAGATTGGTGTTATCCTTTTGGGGCTGCACGGCTGCGCGTGCGGAATATCCCTTATTGCTGTATTTTTTGCTCATTGATGCATACCTCTCTTCTTTTGTACCATAGTATTGTAACAGAAAGGGTGCGTGCTGTCAAGGGCGTGCGGTCGGAATTTGCATTTTGTACATAAAAGGAGGTGGAATGATGCCGAAATCGGATATTCATACGTGGGCGTCGCGCCTTGTCGTGACCGTGTGCGTCTTGGGTCTTGCTTTTGTGCTTGGAAAATACGGTGTGCCGGTGCTTATGCCGTTTTTGCTGGCGGGGCTGATCGTGACGTTCGTGCGCCCGTGGGGAAAGCGGCTGTCTGCGCTCATTGCGGTCAGGCAAGGGGTGTGCTGCGTGTTTTTGCTGCTGCTCTTGCTGGGTGCACTGGGTGGTGCTGCATATTTCGGGGGCTATTATTTGTGGCGCGAGGCGTCGTCGTTTTATGCATGGCTGTCGGAAAACGCAAATTCGGTCATGGACGCTTTGGCGGGTTTGTTTTCCACAAAAGGACAGGGCGGGGGATTGCCTGACTTTTTGCAGCGGTTTTTGCAGCTGCCCCTGATTGCGGACTTTTTCGGGGGACTGGACGCCTTGGTGCAAAAGCTGGCGGGCGCGCTTTTGGAGCGGTTGGGGGAGGCTTTGACGGGAGCGGCGATCGGCATGGCGACCTCGCTGCCGTCCTCTGTGCTTGCATTACTGGTGTTTTTGCTGTCCTGCTTTTATCTTGCGCTCGATGGTGAACGGCTGTATCAGGGTATGCTCTCCTTTTTTGCACCGGACAACGCCGCGCGCGTGCGTGAGCTGTGCGATACTACGGCAAATGCACTGCGCGCCTATCTGCGTGCGTACGGGGTGTTGTTTGCGCTGACCATGGTGCAGCTGCTGGTTGGCTTCTGGATCATAGGGGTGCGATATGCCTTTTTGGTGGCGTTTATCATATCGCTGCTGGATCTGCTGCCCGCGCTGGGGGCTGTGGTGGTGCTTGCGCCCTGGAGTGCCTTGTCGTTTGCTTCGGGCGAGGTGCGCGTAGGCGCGGGGCTATTGATCTTAGCGGGGGTGGTAACGCTGACACGACAGATCGCAGAGCCCAAGATCGTGGGCAAGAGTTTGGGGCTGCATCCGCTTGTTGCTTTGTTTGCCATGTACGCAGGGCTTGAGCTGTTCGGTGCGGCGGGGCTGGTGATAGGACCGTGCGCGGCGATTGTGGTGCGCAGCGCACTGAAAAGTGATATTGCGGCAAAGCCGCAGTGATATTCGCCCTATGGGCGAGTGGTATTGTGCCATGGCACAGTGATATTGCGGCAAAGCCGCAGTTTTATAAAATAAATGACCGCGCAGGGCAAAGCCGTACGCGGTCATTTATTTTTGCTTTCTCGGTGGGTTATTCCGAAAAAAGCTGTGCATTACAGATTGTTGAGCGCCTTGGTGAACTGGCTCTTCTTGTGAGCTGCAGCATTCTTGTGAATGATGCCCTTGGAAGCTGCTACGTCGATCTTCTTAACAGCTGCCTTGTAGGTAGCCTGTGCCAGCTCGGTGTTACCGGATGCAAGAGCAGCCTCGTACTTCTTGATCTCGGTCTTGAGTGCAGAGCGGAATGCCTTGTTCTTCAGAGTCTTGGTCTCGATAACCTTTACTCTCTTCTTTGCAGACTTAATGTTCGGCAAGTTCGTATACCTCCATATAAAATTTCAAATATGTGGTGCTCCGTGCTCTCGTGCCTGAGAGGGTGCACTCGCAAGGTACCCCATATACTCCAATATCATACCACAAACTTTTCTAAAATGCAATAGGTTTTGCAAAATTATTTTGCTAAAATTTTTAACAGAATTTTCGCTTCCTTTTGTGCACTTTCCGAGCAATAGTGACGATATATCTATATATAAGAAAATTTTTGAAAAAAATATCGAAAAACTCTTGACAAAGGGAAAAAACCTTGCTATAATATTAAACTGCATTATAATCGCTTGCAGTATGGGGTTTTACTGTCAATGCGACAAAATACACAGTTATTTTTGGCGCAATTTATGCAAAAAAGATAACAAAAAAGACGTGGAAGCCCGAAAGGGCTGCCAACTACTTTGAATGGAGTGAAAATTACATGGTCAATTTGAAAGATCAAAAGCTCGGAACAAACGTAAGAAAATCTTTCTCGCGTAACACCCGCTTCAATCTCGAGCTCCCCAATCTGGTCGAAGTTCAGACCAAGTCGTTCCAGTGGTTCTTGGACGAGGGTCTGATGGAGGTACTGCGTGACGTATCCCCCATCACCGACTACTCCGGCAACCTTTCCATTGAGTTCGTTTCCTTCTCGCTGGATTCCAAGCCCAAGTATCCCGTAGAAGAGTGCAAGGAGCGTGACGTCAACTACGCCGCACCCCTGAAGGTCAACGTTCGTCTGACCAATAAGCAGACGGGCGAGGTCAAGCAGACCGACATCTATATGGGCGACTTCCCCTTGATGACCGAAACCGGTACGTTCGTCATCAACGGTGCAGAACGCGTTATCGTTTCTCAGATTATCCGTTCTCCCGGTATGTACTACTCCTTTGATATTGATAAGACCGGTAAGCGCACCTACGCTGCTACCGTTATTCCTTACCGTGGCGCATGGCTGGAGTATGAGACCGATGCCAACGGCGTCATGTACGTCAGAATCGATAAGAACCGTAAGGTTCCTATGACGATGTTTATCCGCGCTCTGGGTCTGGAATCCAGAGAGGATATTTATGCAATGTTCGGTGAGGATGAGAGACTTGCTGCAACCTTTGAAAAGGATGAGAGCGAGGATCTGGCTGTCCGCAACCACACCACTCCTTACGTGGAAGCACTCAAGGAGATCTATAAGAAGCTGCGTCCCGGCGAGCCCCCGCTGGTTGAATCTGCTCAGCAGCTGATCAATAACTACTTCTTTGATCCCAGAAGATACGATATCGCACCCGTAGGTCGCTATAAATATAATAAAAAGGTAGCGTTGCACTCCAGACTTAAGAACCGCAAGCTGGCTGCTGACCTCGTCAGCCCCCTGACCGGTGAGGTTCTGTTTGAAAAGGGCATCGTGCTGACCCGCGACATGGCAATTGATGCCGAGAACGCAGGCGTGAACGAGGCTTGGATTGAGCTGGATAACGGCAAGGTTATCAAGATTTTGTCCAACAACACCATCGAGCCCAAGTATATCATTGGCTTTGACCTGGAGGATTGCGGCATTACCGGTAAGGCCTACACGCCCGTTCTGCTTGAGATCGCAGAGGCATGCGGCGGTGACGTAGATGCAATCAAGGAGATGGCAAAGGAAAGAATCGGTGAGCTTGCACCCAAGCACATCACCAAGGATGATATCTTTGCTTCCATTAACTATATTCTCACCCTGGCAAACGACGTTGGTACCGTGGACGATATCGACCACCTTGGCAACCGTCGTATCCGTTCGGTCGGTGAACAGCTGCAGAACCAGCTGCGCATCGGTTTCTCCAGAATGGATAAGATCATCAAGGAGAGAATGACCACGCAGGATAACGAAAAGCTGACCCCTCAGGCACTGATCAATATCCGTCCCGTGGCAACCGTGATCCGTGAGTTCTTCGGCTCTTCTCAGCTCTCTCAGTTCATGGACCAGAA